>JBBIQY010000039.1:0-34328 GCA_037442085.1 Anaerolineae bacterium | reverse complement strand
GGTGCGAGTCAGAGTCGAGCATGCGATCGCTGGCATCAAGCGTTCGCGGTGTGTCAAAGACACCTTACGCAATACCCAGCCTGAGTGTTCGGATCGGTTCATGGAAACGGCAACGGGCTTGCACAATTTGCGTGTCCGCCATCGCAAACGTGCGCTTCGGCGATGATGCCAAAAACCCTATTTCTTATAACGTCTACTGAAGGCTAAAGATTGAAGGTTGATGACCGATGACCGATGACCACTCGACAACCATCAATCATCAATCGTCTTAACCGCCCACACTGCCCGTTGTTTGCGCTTCCAATCCGAGAGCGCCCGTAGGGCAATGACGAGGCCCAGCGCAGCGGCGATGGCCGTGATTGACGGCGAGCTGCTCAGCCCCCAGATGAGGAACGGCCCGAGCAGCCCGGTCGAGAAGGCAGCCCGCGCCGAATGCCTGAGCACGAACGCCGATGTAATGAGCAACCCCAGCGCTGCGGCAAAGCCGAGCGGGTAAGCAACCAGCATCACGCCGCCCGCCGTGGCCAGGCCCATGCCGCCACGAAAACCGGCAAATACCGGCCAGCAATGGCCGGCTACCACCGCGCCCGCCGCCAGCGCCGGCGCCCACACGCTCTCGCCGTAGGTGAGCGCCAGCCATACCGCCAGCGCGCCTTTGGCCACATCCAGCGCAACAACCGATAGGCCGATACACCAACCTGCCTGCCGGATGACATTCGTCCCGCCGGAATGTCCGGAGCCGCCCGCGCGGATATCGCGCCGCAGCGCAGCATAGCCGAGCAGCACACCGAACGGGAGCGAGCCGAGCAGATAGGCGCCGACGGTGAGCGCGAGCGCCTGCCACACGGGCGACAAAACCATCAGCGCGGCCTGGGCGTTGGGCGAGGGGCCGTGGGCGTCGCCGCCGGTGCGCCCAGCTCGGCGGAAAATTTCTTCAGAAAAGCTTCGGCTTCGGCCAGCGACGCGTCGAAGGGCGTATCGGCCACGGCAATCTGGACCGGCACATCCAGCACCACCGGTACGCTGGCCGAGATCGGCACCGTCAGTTTGACGGGGAAGCTGGTCTCGAATTTAACCGGGATCACTGTCTTGATCGGCAGGCTGATCGTGCGCGCGCCGAGGAAGGGCACCTCGAGCGGCACATCCACGAACGTGTCAATCGGCAAGCGCGTGTCTATGGGCACGGTCAGCTGCTTGTCAATCGGCACAGTCACCTCGACGGGCACGCTCTCTTCGATGCGAAACGTGTAGGCGAAGGTGCTGACGCGCAAGCGGCTGAGAGACAGCGCGGCGGTCTGCGCCGCCTCCGCCGCCTGCCGGCGCACCTGTAACAGGCTGGCAATCAGCCCGAGGTTCAGCGCCAGCGAGACCAGCGCGACTGCCCACAAGGCCCAGTAATCCCATGAACGTGACATCCACATAGTCCTGTCCTTTCACTATTGATGTTTTGGCGACGAGGCCGCGCCGAGTATAACGGTGAATTGTGAGGCCGGCTGGGCGGTGATACACTCACGCGACGCCTGCCCTCCCGCGCCGGCGACTCAGGAGACGATGCGCCTATGCTGACGATTGCGGATTTTGCCCAACACACCGGCGAAATGGTGGAATTGCTCAAACAGTTCATCGCCATCGAATCGCCTTCGACCGACAAAGCGGCGGTGGATCGCTTGGGCGCGGTGATCGCCGCTGAGCTGCGCCACCTGGGCGCAACGGTGACGGTGGACGCGCAACGCGCCGTCGGCGACCACCTGTACGGACGCTGGGGCGCAACGGGCCGCGGCGGCTTTCTGCTTCTGTGCCACCTGGATACCGTCTATGACCTTGGCACGCTGGCGCGCCAGCCCATTCGCGAGGCCGACGGCAAGCTGTACGGGCCGGGCGCCATTGACATGAAAGCCAGCTTCGTTCTGGCGCTAACGGCGCTGAAACTGCTCAAGGCCAACCGGCTCTGGCCGGAGCGACCGGTCACTGTGCTCTTCACCTCCGACGAAGAGATCGGCAGCGGGCACTCGCGTGGCCTCATCGAGCAACTGGCGCGCGAGGCCGCGCTGGTGCTGTGCCTGGAGCCGTGCCTGCCGGATGGTTCGCTCAAGACGGCGCGCAAGGGCATCGGTGAGATGATCATCGTGACGAAGGGCCGCGCCACGCACGCCGGCGCCGACCATGAGAACGGGCGCAACGCCATCGAGGAACTGGCCCATCACATCCTGGCGGCGCAGGCCCTCACCGACTACGCGCGCGGCACCACGCTCAACGTCGGCGTGGTCAGCGGCGGCACGCGTTCCAACGTGGTGCCGGACGAGGCGCGGGCCGAGGTGGATTTCCGCGTGGCCATCCCCGAGGAGGCCGACCGCCTGCTGGCCTGGATGCGCGCGCGCCGGCCGGTGATGCGCGGCACCTCGGTGACCATCACCGGCGGCCTGAACCGTCCGCCGATGCCGCGCGACGCCACCATGAGTGCCACCTTCGCGCGCGCGCAGCGCATCGCGGATGGGCTGGGGTTGAAGCTGGGCGAGAGCAGCACGGGCGGCGGCTCGGACGCGAACTTCGTCGCGCCGCTGGGCGTGCCGGTGCTGGACGGCCTGGGCGCACTGGGCAACGGCGCCCATTCCGAGCGCGAGCACGTTGTCATTGAGAGCCTGCCGGAGCGCGCGGCCTTACTGGCGGCGTTGCTCAGCGCCTGGTGACAGCCGGCGGCTCAAGTAAGCGGTGGCCTGGTCGCGATCCATGGGCCGACAAATGAAGTAGCCTTGTCCCTCCTCACAACGCATTTCACGGATGTGCGCCATCTGTTCCGCCGTCTCCACGCCCTCCACCACCACCGACATGCCGAGGTTGTGCGCAAGCATCACCACGGCCTGCAGAATCTCGGCCCGGCTACGGTCGGTGCTGACCTCGTTGACGAAGGTCTGGCTGATCTTGAGCGCGCTGATGGGGAGTTGATGCAGATAGCCCAGGTTGGAGTAGCCGGTGCCGAAGTCATCAATCTGTACTTCCACACCCATCGCCCGCAGTTGTCCCAGGATGCCGGAGACGGTGTTCGCGTCGTGGATGAAAACGTTTTCGGTGATCTCTAACTTCAGGCATTGGCCGGCCAAGCCCGCCTCGGCCAGGATCAGCGCGACCTGTTCCGTGAAGCCGGGCTGCGTCAGTTGCCGTGAGGAAATGTTGACATTGACCGTCAGCAGCGGCTCCACCGGGTAAGCCTGTTGCCAGACCTTGAGCTGCCGGCACGCCTCGCGCAGCGTCCAGTATCCAATCGGCACAATCAGCCCGGTCTCCTCGGCCAGTGGGATGAAGTCCAGAGGCGGGATAAGGCCGTGGCCGGGGCGCCGCCAGCGGAGGAGGGCCTCGAAGCCGGTCAGCCGTTCGTCTCGTAGTGAGAGGATCGGCTGATAGTGCAGGCTGAACTCGTCGCGCTCCAGCGCCTCGTGCAGCGCCGTCTCGATCTCCAGCCGCGCCGCTGCCTGCACGCGCAGCGCCGGATCGAAAATCTGATAGCTGGCCTTGCCCAGCGCCTTGGCGCGGTACAGCGCGATATCGGCGTCGCGCAGCAAATCCTCGGCGCGGCTGTACTCCGGCGCGCTCAACACCAGGCCGATGCTGACCGATATGAACAACCGATAGCCGGCCAGTTCCATTGTTGCCGTCATCTCACGCTGGATGCGCTCGGCCACGTGCGCCGCGGCTACCACATCCCCAATGTTCTCGATGAGGACGACGAACTCATCGCCGCCCATCCGCGCCGCGGTATCCACCGCGCGTAGACTGGCCTGCAGCCGCTGCGCCACCGCGATCAGGAACCGATCGCCCAGCGAGTGGCCCAGGCTGTCGTTGATGGCCTTGAAGCCGTCAACATCCAGAAACAATACGGCAAACTGGTGCTCGGGCTGGCGCCGGTAGAGCTGCAGCGCATGCTCCAGTCGGTCCATGAACCACAACCGGTTCGGCAGGCCGGTCAACGAGTCGTGGGTGGCGTCGAAGTACAACTGCTCGTCGCTGGCGCGCAGGGCCTGCTCGATCCGTTCCCGTTCGGTGATCTCCTGGCGCAGTTGCTCATTGGCGCGGGTCAGCTCCCGAGTGCGTTCTTCTACCTGGCTCTCCAGTTCGGCATTCAACAGTTGCAGGCGCGCCAGCAATTGCGTGTTCTCCAGCAGTGTGATCGTCTGGCGGAGCAGTGTGAGCACGATGATCAGGCCGGCGATGAGCGCGATGCGATCGGACGAGAGCGGCAATCGGCGGCCCAGCGCCACGACAAAGAGCAGGTAGGCGGCGCCGATGCCCGCGTAGGGCAGCAGCACCCGCGCCACGGCGAAAGCGCTTTGCAGGCCGGCGCGATTCAGTTCGGTCGAGGTGTGTTCCACAGCGACCAGCTGCGCCTGCCGCCAGCCGGCCAGGGCGAAGATCGTGAAGCTGCCGCTCCAGCCCGCGTCCAGCAAGCTGCCGACGAAGACCGTCTCGGTGAGCGTCTGGAGGGTGAAGACGATGCTCGTGCCCCATAGCAAAGCCGTTCCAAACGCCAGCATCAACAGGGCACTGACCGATTGCGACGCCTCCAGGCGCTGCAAAATGACGACCAGGGGCAGCCATGTGCTCAACAGGCCTGCTACCGGGTAGCTGATCAACACGAATATCTCAGACGCCTCGGCGGCCTGCGCTTCGAACACCAGGCCGGTGACGACCACCCACTGAGCGACGGCGATGACGACGGTAAAGATGGATATGTCCAGAATCAGTTTGCGCGTCTCGAACGAGGTGAGTTGCCGCCTGGGAATGTGTAGCGCGCCGACAAAAAAAAGCAGGAAGAAGGCGCCGTAAAATAAATCGGCGAGGGACGGCGTGGGCGATTGACCGGCGGCCAGTTCGAGATAAGCCCAGATCAGGTCACCCGCCACCCAGGCCAGGCAGGCCAGCGCCCAGATCTGCCAGGCGCGGGCCTGTGGTGACCGGGCGCGCGCCGATTGCCGGCCCGCGTGCCACAGGCTGGCAGCGCCGAGCAAACCAAAAATAGGGGCCGTTAGACCTGCAAAGCGGGTGCGGACGTCGGCTTGGGCAAGGCTGACGAGGAAGGCGGTATGGACCGACCAGATCAGTAGCGCTGCCAGGAAAGCGGTGCGAAAGGAGACCGAGCGCAGGCGGACAAAAAACTCCATGAAAACCGCGGCAAACCTGGGAACAACGAGCCGTCCGACTTAAGCCCCGCCTTAAGCCGTGTATCCTGATTATAGGACTCGGGCGCTCTATTTTCGAGAGGGGAAAATCGGGTCACTTCAACCTCTGCCCGAACTCCACCAGCGCGCGGTAGTAACCGTCAATACTCGGGATGAAGTGGCGCTCGTCTTTCGCATGTGGGCCGAGGCCGCTTTGCCCCCAGACCACGGCCTGCCCGCCCGGTGCAAAGCGCGCACTGCTGCCCGGCAGCTTCCTGCCCAACAGTGGCTCCTGGTTGAATGTGGCGCGGACAGCCTCCACCAGTTTGAGCAGGTACGGGTTGTTCGGGTCGCAGGCCACGCCGCCCTCCTTCACCGGGATGTTGATCTCCAGCCCCATGTCGGCGCAGATTGCCTGCGCCTTCTCGGCGATCACGTTCAGGTCGTCCTGCGGGATGGAACGGATCTCGATGCCGAGCACGCCGTAGTCGGCGGTGACGTTGTACACGCCCGGCTGGCCGGCGCTGAAGAACGGGAAGCGATACTGCGACCGCCAGCCGCCCTCGCCTTCGAGCGTCAGATGCTGCTGAAAGACCTCGACCAGCGCGGCCCGCGCCTGGAAGAGCCGCTCGCCCAGATCGGCGTGCGCGCCCCGGACGCCGGTGTGTCCGCGGACGCCGCGCGCGATCAACTCGAAGCGCATCACGCCCCGGTTCTCGACGCAGATTTCACCCATCAGCTCGTCGCCCTTCTCGCCGGTGCGCTCGCCTGCGATGAAGAATTGCGGCGCATAGCCGTCGAGCCTGCGGGCCAGCTCAGCCAGCACATGCGGCGTGCCGAACGGCTCGCTCTCGCCGTTCTCCTCGTTGCCAACCAGAAGCAGGTTAACCCCCGGGAATGGCCCGCCCGCTTTGAGGGTATCTTTTAGCCAGACCAGATATGTGGCGACGACGGTCTTCATGTCCGCCGCGCCGCGCCCCCAAAGGTAGTCGCCCTCCACGCGCGGCTCGAACTGCCCATCGTCCGGCTCAGGCGGGACAACGTCGAAGTGGCCGCTCAACATCACGGGCGCCGTCGCGCCGCTGCGCGGCACTTCCGCAGTGCCGGCTGGGCCGGAACTGCCCGAGCCGGGCTGAAGGCCCGACGTCGGAAAGGCGGCGAACACCGCCGGGTACTTGCCCTGGTTGTAGTAGGTCACCTCCAGGCCGGCGTCGCGCAGGTAATCGAAGATAAACGTGGCAGCGCGGAAGACCTCGTCCCGCCGCTCCTCCGGACAGTTGGTGACCGAGGGGATGCGGATGAGTTGCTGCGCCAGGTCGAGCACCTCGCTGGTCTTATCGGCGTAATGCGCACTCAACGCGGCGTCGGTGCGCGGGCGGAAGCGGATGGGCGCCTGTGGGTCGTGCTGGCGCACCTCATCACGCGCGCGCTGCAGGAACTCGCGCAGCTTCACGGCCTCCTCGCCCAGCCCGGCCACCGAAGCGGCGATGATCTCCACGTCACGCTTGACCTGCGCCTCCCGCTCCAGCACCAGCGCCTTCAGCACGTCTACCGGAACCTCCGCTCTCTTATTCCCAATCTCCTGCTTCACCCTCTCTCTGATCCGCTCCGCCGTGTTGGGCGCGCCGGAGGCCATCTCCAGCAGTGGCCCGAGCGGCGCCCACAGGTCCAGAGCCTCGGCCAAGGGGCGCACCTGCTCCAGCGTCCAGCGCAGGAAGTCGCGCATCGCAACCGGTTTTCCGGTGAACGGATTTTCGATCTCGGCCTTCAGCCCGTAGTGCGCGGCTTCGGCCTCGTTGCGGCGCGCGCGGGCCACATCCTCGTGGTCATAGCGGAAGGCGCGTGCGAAGGCCGGGTCGGCGTAGCACTGGATCAGCAAGAGCTCTTTGAGCGTCAGGTTGGCGAGGTCCAGCTCGAGCGTGTGGCCGCCCTCATCGGTGCGGATCTCGACGCGCGCCATGGGGATGTTGATGCGCGCCAGCAGGTTCTCGCGCTCGATCTGGCGGGCCATCTCTTCGGCTCCGGTCGTCTCGC
The DNA here is from genome assembly GCA_037442085.1 of Anaerolineae bacterium. GTDB lineage: Bacteria > Chloroflexota > Anaerolineae > Anaerolineales > UBA6663 > JANWXR01. The sequence goes on along the minus strand of JBBIQY010000039.1, from coordinate 27,144 downwards.
CCACGGCGTACAGGCCGCGATGGTAGATGGCATGCAACTGCTCGGAGGTGGCAACGATCAGCCGCTCGACCGGCTCGGCGAAGGAGCGCGCGCGCACCGGCGTCCAGTTGTTGTTGCCGAAACGCACGCCGCGGCGCACCAGGTCATAGGACAGGCGCAGATACTCCTCGTGCGAGCGGTAGAGGTAAGGGATGTCGAGCGTCTCGGGATTGGGGAAGATGTAATTGCGATTCGAGTCCACGTCCGTCAGGATGACGACGGGCTGGCCGTTCTTCTCCTCGGCCCGCAGCGGCGTGGAGGCCGAGGTGGCGATGAACAGCGCGGCGAAGGCCCGCATCAGCCGCGTGGCCTCGATATAGACGCGGTTCTTGTAATCATCCAGGTGCGTGTCGCCCGCGCCGCGCTCGCCGGGCGAGAGGTGCATGAAGTCCCAGCTCAACAGCGTCTCGGGCAGGGAGAGGTTGGTGTGGATGCCGGCTGTCGCCAGCGAGGCGCCGTACAGGTCCACGCACTGGCGCAGGTAACGCTGCTTGGCGAGGTTCCACCCGCCGGGGATCGTCTCGTGCCCGACGCGGATGGGATAGAGCAGGTTGCCGTGATAGGCGTACAGCCGCTTGCCGAACTCGCGGCCCGCCTTGGCCAGCGCGTTGAGCAAGGCGGCTTCCAGCAGGCGCTGCTCATAAACCGCGCCCATCGCCGAGTAGTAGGGCCGGGTCGCCCACTCGATCATCCAGTGGAAGACCTCGCGCTGGGCGCGGTCGCTCAGCCAGCCGGGGATCTCATGTTCGAGCAAGTGGTCAATGAAGCTCTGCTGATCGGGCCCGCTGCCCACCGTCAGCACCGGCCGGAGGTCGTCATCGAGGATGTTGAGCTCGATTTCGAAGCCGGAGGTGCCGCTGCGGAACTTGCTGCCCAGCGCGGCCTCGCGGGCGAGCAGGTATTTCTCGGCGAATTTGGAAGGGGAGAAGGACATTCGACCTCCGGACGATTCTCTGCCGCAAATGGGCGCAAATGAAGACGAAGGTTGCCGCTTGCACTCAAAAGTGCCATTTGATGTGCGCCGCTCAGCGAATCTTCCAGACGCGCACGCGGCCATCGTCGCCGCCCGTCAACAATTCAGAGCCATCGGGGGTAAAGGCGAGTGCGACCACCACGCTCTCTGCCTCCCACTGCGCGATGAGGGACTCGGCCTGCGGATTCCAAAGCCACACGCGGCCCGCATCACCACCGCAGGCCAGCACTGCGCCATCCGGGCTGAAGGCCAGCGCGTTCACATCCGCAATCTCATCCGGCAACGTGATAGGAGACTCGGGGCCGTCGTTGACGTTCCACAGCATCACCGCGCCCGAGTCGGTGATGGCGGCGAGCAGCGGGTGGTGGGGATTGAAGGTGATGTGCGCGACGGGCGACGCGTGGCCAAGCAGTTCCCAACCCGAAAGCTGCACCGGGCGCACCTGCCACAGTTGGATGCGCGCCGCCTCGCCCGAGACTGCCAGCGTGCCCTCGGCGTCGAAGGCCAGCGTTGCGATTTTGCCGAGGCCGGGACGGATGGTGTGTAACTCGTTGAGGCCGGGGCGGAAGACTTTGACGGTGTTGCCGCAGCCGATGGCGAGCAGTTGGCCGCTGGGCGAGTACGCGAGGCCGGCGGAGCCTTCGGGCATCTCGGCGTATTGCTCGCTCTCGAAGTCGCCGACGCGCCACGTCTCCACGCTGCCGTCGGCGGTGAGGGCGACCAGCTCTTTGCCGGTGGGTGAGAAGGCCAGTTCCCACAACGAGGCCGCCAATTCGATTTCGACTTCCGGTTCAGCCGCTGCGCCGTAGCGCCAGAGGGTGAGGCCGGGCACGCCGTTGCCATCCTCCGCCGAAGTGCCGACGGCCAGCCACTTCCCATCCGCGCTCACCGCCACTCGCTCGATAGCGCCGCTCCGAACTGTGTACGTGGCGCGCAATTCGGGCTGAGCCGCCCAGTCATCGGTCATCGGTCTTTTGTCTTCCACCACCTCCACAAACTCAATCCGGTTGCCGACCGAGTCGCGACAATACAACCGGCGCAATCCCTCAAGCGGGGCTGAATCTTCTTCAATCGCGATGCCGTGGCCGCCGAGCGCCGCGCGCACCCGGTCGAGCGAGGCCACGCGAAAGGCGACGTGGCGTTTCGAGTACGCGTTGCCCGGCGCGGATTCGACTCCGATATGCAGCGGCAGGTTGCCGCAGTCGAACCACACGCCGCCCCGGTCTTCGAGCTGTGGCGGCTTGGGGATCTCGGTCAGCCCCAGTACCTCGCCGTAGAATTCGCGGACTCTGTCTTCGCTGCCGGTAGGGGCGGTGAGGTGGACGTGATCAATGCCGGAGATGAGCATGACGGCCTCAGGTCATGAGCGCATTCAGCCCTTCCACCAGCCGCTGCGCCGCGCCCAGGGTACGCTCCGGCGGGGTGGCATAGGAGAAGCGGATCCATTCTGCACCGTATTCCGAAAAATAAATGCCGGGCACGACCGCCAGGCCGTGCTGCTCCGCCAGATACTGACCGAGCGGTTCAGTGTCCTGCCAGCCCTTTACCTTCAGCCAGCGCCCGACGTTGATAAAAGCGTAATAGCCCTTGCCCAGGATGTGCTGGAAGCCGTGCTCCGCTAGAAAATCTTTGAGCACCTTGCGGCTGGCGTTGGTCGGCTCGATGATGCCGCGCGCGGCGTTCGCGAAACCGCGTTCGTAGGCGGCCTGCGCCACGGCCAGCGAAAAGTAGCTGGGCATCACCGCGTGCGAGGCGCGCGCCACCGTGAACTTCACCACGTCTTCGCTGGCGATCAGGTGGCAGTTGCGGATGTTGCTGGCGCCCAGCGATTTGGTGATGCCGTCCAGGAACATCAGGCGCGGCCGCTCTGCCGGCTCGAAGTGCTGGATGAAGGTGTTGAGGTCCATCGGCTGCTCGTCGGTGACATAGTGGTACATCCAGTCGAAGAGCACGAAGGCCACGCCCGCCGCCAGCGCCGCTTTGGCCAGCGCCGCCTGCTTCTCCACGGAGATGGTCAGGCCGGTCGGGTTGTCGGGGTTGGTGATGATCAGTCCGGCGACTTTGCGCCCGTCGCGCGCGGCGAAGGCCACGCACTCGCGCAGCGCGTCCTCTGAATAGGCCCAGCCTTCCTCGGCCCGGCCCGGCGCCAGCAGCACGTTCGCGCCCACACCATAGGGCCCCCAGTTGTAGCTGATCCACGGCACGCGGCTGACGATGACCAGATCGCCCAGCCGCCCGTGGCCGAGCGCCAGCATCGCCTGGTAGGCCTTCACCAGCCCGTCGCGCCCGCCCTGTACCCCGATCACGTTGGCCGGCCCCAATCCCGTCGCAGCGTCCAGCTTCCAGTAGTGTTCCACTACCGACTTGCGATAGGCCTCCGTACCGAAGGGCATGTCATAGGCAGTCCCATGTTCGATCTGTAGCTGGGCGGCGCGTTCGAGGATGTCCTTCGGCACGCCGGGCAGGCTCGCGCCGCCGTCGCCCTGCGACGCATCGAACGTTTGGCCGTGCGGGTTGTTTTGCTTGTAGACGGCCAGGCTCTTATTGATCAGGAACATGCGCGAGGGTGGGATAGGTGCCAGCGCGTGCAGGTAATCGCCGACCGGGATGAGGTTGGCGGCGGGCACATTGTAGGCGGGTGTCTCAGGCGAGGCGGGCATCACGTCTCCTTTTCGTAAAAAAGCCCCGGCGGGTGGCCGAGGCTGGATAGGGCAGGCAGACCGTACCGGCGCACCGAGTCAGGCAGAACGGGCGGTATGGGTACGGGTCCGGTTGGGCACGGCGCGAGTGTAGCACGCGCCGGGGGGTGCGTCAACGCAAAATTGCCGATCTAAAGGCAGACGGATTGTGCAAAAGTGCTTGACTCGCCCCGCGCAATTATGCTATCGTCTCCGCAATGAATTCCGGGTCGCGCTTTTACTTTTGGTTCTACTTTAGCCGCTCGTCCGCGGTCGTTTTCGTTTGAGTAGAGCCAGGGTTAGCGCGACGACACTCACTCAACCGCGAAGCGACCGCTTCGCGGTTTTTCTTTTCCCGCACCCTCCGAAGGTCAGGCGCCTGCGCCCCACTCCTCGGAGCGGGGCGGGGGTGAAGGATGTTCTGATGGCAGTCCGTGGCGTGCGCGGCGCAACCGTCGCCGAAGCCAACACCCGCGAGGCGATCCTGGCGGCGGCGCGCGAATTGCTGGAGGCACTGGTCTCCGCGAATGGCATAGACCTGGCTGACGTGGCGAGCGTGACCTTCACCGCCACGCCCGACCTGGACGCCGCCTACCCGGCGCTGGCCGCACGCGAGCTGGGCTGGCGCGACACCGCGCTGATGTGTCTGCAGGAGATGAGTGTGCCCGGCAGCCTGACGCGCTGCCTGCGGGTGCTCATCCATTGGAACACGGAGAAACGCCCGGGGGAGATACGCCACATCTATCTGCACGCCGCCGCGCAGTTGCGGCCGGATCGCGTCAATCCTGTGTTGTGGTAGCGCCACGGCGCGCCGCGATACTCATTTGGGAGAAAGGTCTATGATCATCGTCATGCAGCACCAGGCCAGCGCCGCGCAGATCGCCGCCGTCGTCGCGCGCGTCGAGGCCGTCGGCTACCGCGCCAGCCTGATCCAGGGCGAGGAGCGCACCATCATCGGCGTCATCGGCGACGACCGGCCCATTGACCGCACCCAGTTCGAGCTGCTCGACGGCGTGGACAAGACCATGCCGGTGCTCAAGCCCTTCAAGCTGGCCTCGCGCGAGATGCAGCCACGCGACACACACGTGCCGCTCAACGGCACCCTGGTCGGCGCTGCGCAGATCGCCTTCATCGCCGGGCCGTGCTCGGTGGAAGGGCGCACTGCCATCCTGGAGGCCGCCCACGCCGTGAAGGGGGCGGGCGCGACGGCGCTGCGCGGCGGGGCCTTCAAGCCGCGCACCTCGCCCTACAGCTTCCAGGGCTTGGGGGAAGAAGGCCTGCAATACCTGGCCGAAGCGCGCGAGGCGACCGGCCTGCCCATCGTCACCGAGGCCATGGCGCCCGAGCAGATCCCGCTGGTGGCGCGCTACGCGGATGTGATCCAAATCGGCGCCCGCAACATGCAGAACTATGATCTGCTCAAGGCAGCGGGCAAGGCCGACAAGCCCATCCTGCTCAAGCGCGGCCTGATGTCCACCATCGAAGAGCTGCTCATGTCCGCCGAATACATCCTGGCCGGCGGCAACGCGCGGGTGATGTTGTGCGAACGCGGCATCCGTACCTTTGAGAAATACACGCGCAACACCACCGACATCAACGCCATCCCCGTCATCAAGCACCTGACGCATTTGCCCGTCCTGCTCGATCCGAGCCACGCCACCGGCAAGTGGGAGTACGTCACCGCCGTGGCCCGCGCCGGGGTTGCCGCCGGCGCCGATGGCCTGCTCATCGAGGTACATCCCGACCCGACCGAGGCCCTGTCGGACGGCGCACAGTCACTCAAGCCGGAGAAGTTCGCCCAGCTGGTGCGCGAGTGCCGCGCGGTGGCGGAAGCTATCGGACGCTGTTGAAGATTGCAGATGGTTAATTGGAGCTTCGTCCGCTAATCCGCAATCTAAAATCAAAAATCCAAAATGATCATCGTCATGCAGCCCCAGGCCAGCGCCGCGCAGATCGCCGCCGTCGTCTCGCAGGTGGAAGCCGGCGGCTATCGTGTCCACCTCTCGCAGGGCGAGGAGCGCACCATCATCGGCGTCATCGGCGACGACCGGCCCATTGACCGTGAACAGTTCGAGGCGCTGGACGGCGTCGAGAAGACGGTGCCGATCCTAAAGCCCTTCAAGCTGGCCTCGCGCGAGATGCACCCGGCGGATACGCTCGTGCCACTGGACGGGATCAAAGTTGGCGGACCGCGGGTGATCGTCATCGCCGGGCCGTGTTCGGTGGAGAGCCGCTCGCAGATCCTGGAGACGGCGCTGGCGGTCAAGGAAGCGGGCGCGACGGCGCTGCGCGGCGGGGCTTTCAAGCCGCGCACCTCGCCCTACAGCTTCCAGGGCCTGGGCGAGGAGGGCCTGCAGTTGCTGGCCGAGGCCCGTAGCATGACCGGTCTGCCCATCGTCACCGAGGCCATGTCCGAAGACCAGGTGGCGCTGGTGGCGCGCTACGCGGATGTGATCCAGATCGGCGCCCGCAACATGCAGAACTACCCGCTGCTCAACACGGCAGGGAGGTCGGGCCGGCCCGTGCTGCTCAAGCGCGGCCTGATGTCTACCATCGAGGAGCTGTTGATGTCTGCCGAATACCTCCTGGCGCAGGGCAACGAGCGGGTGATGCTCTGCGAACGCGGCATCCGCACCTTCGAGAGGTACACGCGCAATACCACGGACATCAATGCCGTGCCCGTCCTCAAGCAGATGACACACCTGCCGGTGCTCCTCGATCCCAGCCACAGCACCGGCAAGTACGATTACGTCATTGCAGTCGCCAAGGCCGCCATCGCCGCCGGGGCCGACGGCCTGCTGGTGGAAGTGCATCCGCGTCCGGAGAAGGCGCTGTCCGATGGCGCCCAGTCGCTGCGGCCCGAGAAGTTCGCGCAACTGGTGCGCGAAGTCCGCAGAATTGCTGAGGCCGTTGATCGTGTTGTGTAATGTTCTGCTCGGGCCGCTGTGGGAGGCTATAATGCTTTCACAATGGTGCTCAGCGAGTTTCGCCGGAAAAAACCGCCGCAGACCCTGGCAAATTGCGAGGTCGCGATTGTCGGCCTGGGCCTGATGGGTAGCTCGCTGGCGCTGGCCCTGCGCAGCCACTGCCGTCTGCTGATGGGCTGCGACGCCGACGAGGCCGTGAGGCGCATGGCGTTGGAGCGCCGCATCGTAGATCGGATCGTGGACTTCGACGCCGCTCACGATTGCGATGTGCTCATCCTGGCGACGCCGGTGCGCACTATCCTGGCGCAACTGGAGTACCTGACGACCGCCTTTCATCCGCCGCGCCAGACCGCTGTGCTGGACCTCGGCTCGACCAAGGCGCAGATCGTGCGGGCGATGGCGGATCTGCCGCCGCGCTTCGAGCCGCTAGGCGGGCACCCGATGTGCGGCAAGGAAGTCAACGGCCTGGAACAGGCCGATGCGCAACTGTTTGTGGACAGGCCCTTCGTGTTGTGCGCGCCCGGTTTCTCATCCGTACGGGCCCTGGGCCTGGCTTACGAAATCATCCAATCCATTGGAGCTCAGCCCATCATGCTATCTGCTGACCGCCACGACACCCTCGCCGCCCTGGTCAGTCACCTGCCGTACGCCGCCGCCGTTGCCCTGATGCGCGCTGCGCTGGCCCAGGACGATGAGCAGGTCTGGGCGCTGGCTTCCACCGGTTTCCGCGACAGCTCGCGCCTGGCAGCCAGCGATTTGACGATGATGACCGACATCCTGTTGACCAACCGCGAGGCCGTGCTGCGCGCGCTCGAAGCGTACCGCACCGAGTTGGAGGCGTTGACGGCGGCCATCGAGTCCGGCGAAGCGACAGAGATTCGGGCGGCGCTTGCGCCCGCTCAGGCGAAACGCGCCGAGTTGTTCAAATGATGCCTGCCCCCTCTCCCGTCTCTAATCTCTATTCCGTCTCGCCTCTCACCGTTCCCCTCAACGCCCGCGTCCGGGTCCCCGGCTCCAAGAGCCTGACCAACCGCGCGCTGTTGCTGGCTGCCCTGGCCGACGGCCCGACCGCGCTCACCAACGCCCTCGCATCGGACGATTCGCGTTACTTCATTGAGTCTCTGCAACGATTGGGCTTTTCGATTGTTCAGGGAACGGGGAACGGGAGTCAGAGGATGGCCGGCGGCAGTCAGCAGTCTACGGTCATTGTCCACGGACAGGGCGGGTTGATCGCTGCCACGCGGGCCGAGCTGTTCGTCGGCAACGCCGGCACGGCGGCGCGTTTCCTCACGGCGCTGCTCACGCTGGGTCACGGCGAGTACGTCGTGGACGGCGACGCCCGGATGCGCGCGCGCCCCATCGGCGACCTGCTCGACGCACTGCGGGAGTTAGGCCTTGACGTTAGCGGTCGGCCGTCTATCGTCAGCGGTCTTGGTGAGTGCCCGCCTGTTCGTCTTCGCGCCAACGGCCTGCCCGGCGGCCGGACGACCGTCGCCGGCAACATCTCCAGCCAGTTCCTCTCCGGTCTGCTGATGGTGGCGCCCTATGCGCGCGGCCCGCTGGAGATCGAAGTCATCGGCGAGCTGAACTCGAAGCCGTATGTCGAAATGACGCTGGCCCTGATGCGCGATTTTGGCGTGGGCGTCGAACACACCAACCTGCAGACCTTCACCGTTCAACCGCAGCGCTACCGCGCGCAGGCCGGGTACGCCATTGAGAGCGATGCTTCCGCAGCCTCCTACTTCTTCGCTGCGCCCGCCATCTGCGGCGGAACCGTGCGAGTGGAGAACATTTCGCGCCGTTCCAAGCAGGGCGACGTTGCCTTCCTCGACGTGCTGGCGCAGATGGGCTGTACCGTGTCGGAGGGCGAGGACTGGATCGCGGTGACCGGCCCAGACACCTTGCGCGGCGTGACGGTGGACATGCGCGATATCCCCGACACGGCGCAAACTCTGGCCGTCATCGCGCCCTTCGCTGCTTCGCCCACGACCATCCGCGGCATCGCCTCGGCGCGCCTCAAGGAGACGGATCGGATAGCTGCTCTATGTGCCGAGCTGACTCGTCTGGGCGTGAGCGTCGAGGAGTATCCCGACGGGCTAAAAATTTATCCAACCCGCAACCTCCGCCCTGCGACGATCAGGACCTATAACGATCACCGTATGGCCATGGCCTTCGCTCTCATTGGCCTGCGCGCGCCGGGCCTGGTGCTCGAGGGCCCGGGCTGCGTGTGTAAGACATTTCCGGATTACTTCACTGTGTTGGAGTCGTTGTATCACTGAGGTCACTGAATTGCACTGAACGCGCTGAGCCTATCAGGGTTGCGTTCTTTGGCACACCTTTCACCTTACTGAGGTCACTGAATTGCACTGAACGCGCTGAGCCTTGTGTTTCAGTGATCTCATCTTCCTCAGCCCCCACCGCAATGCGCCTCGCCCTTCTCGGTTACCCCCTCTCCCACTCCCTCTCGCCCGCCATGCATAACGCGGCCCTGGCGCACGTCGGCCTGGACGATTGGTGCTACGCTGCCTGGCCCGTCGAGCCGGCCCGGCTGAGTGAGGCGGTAGCCGCTTTGCGCGGCGGCGAGTATTCCGGCGCGAACGTCACCACGCCGCACAAGGCGGCCGTCATCCCGTTCCTCGATGGGCTGACGCCTGTGGCGCAGGCCATCGGCGCCGTCAATACCATCCTGAAATACCCTCACGCCTCAGCCCCATCCGGGGAGCGGGGTGAGGGCGACCTCATCGGCCACAACACGGACGCGGCGGGCTGGCTGGCCGACCTGCACGCACTTGGCGTGACCATCACGGGCCGGCCGGTGCTGGTGCTGGGCGCGGGCGGCGCGGCACGGGCTGCCGTCGCCGGCGCAGCCGGCATCGGCGCTTCTGTCCGTGTCATCGCCCGCCGCCGCGAACAGTCATCTGATCTTCAATCTCTCATCCCGAATCTCGAAATCTTCGATTACACCCCTGCCGCTCTGCGCCGCGCCAGCGTCGGTTGCGCCCTCATCGTCAACTGCACACCGCTCGGCATGACGCCGCGCGTGGAGGCTTCCCCCTGGCTGGACGACGTTCCGTTCCCGCCCGGCGCATTCGTATACGACATGGTCTACAATCCCGCCGAAACGCGGTTGACGCAGCAGGCCAAAAGTGCCGGGCTGCGCGCCGCGACCGGCCTCGGCATGTTGGTCGAGCAGGGCGCACTCGCGTTTGAATTGTGGACGGGCCGCCCCGCGCCACGCGCGCTGATGCGGGCCGCCGCCGAAGCCGAGCTGGGCATGAAATTGACGGCGTAACAAATCCAAAATCTTAAACCCCCAATGCCCCTTCGCTTTCTCACCGCCGGTGAATCGCACGGCCCCGCCATTCTTGCCATCCTGGAAGGGATGCCTGCCGGGTTGTCGCTCTCAGCGGATGACCTTAACCCCGACCTAGGACGGCGGCAGGGCCTGAACGCCAGCGGCAAACCCTATCCCGGCGCCAGCCCGCGCATGAAGCTGGAACGTGACACGGCGCAGATCCTCAGCGGGGTGATGGCCGGCGTCACCATCGGCGCGCCGATCACTGTGCAAATAGACAACCTCGATCACGCCCGCTGGAAGGGCAAGGCCATCCCGCCGATGACCATCCCGCGCCCCGGTCACGCCGACCTGACCGGCGCGGTGAAGTACGCCCACCACGATCTGCGGCTGAGCCTGGAGCGCGCCTCCGCCCGCGAGACCACCGCCCGCGTCGCCGTCGGCGCCATCTGCCGCAAACTGCTGGCCGAGTTCGGCGTGCGCGTCGGCAGTTACGTGATCGAGATCGGCGGGGTGCGCGCCGACCTGGCGGACATGCCGCTCGAAGAGCGCATCGCCCGCGCGCTCGACTCCGATATGGCCTGCCCGGACGAGGCCGCCGCAGCGGCGATGCGCGCGCGTGTCGAGGCCGTCATCCGTGCCAAAGACACGCTGGGCGGCGTTTTTGAAGTCGTGGCGCTCGGCGTGCCGCCCGGGCTCGGCTCGCACGTCCACTGGGATCGCCGCCTCTCAGGTCGGCTGGCGCAGGCCATGCTCAGCATCCACGCCATGAAGGGCATCGAGATCGGCGAAGCCTTCGAGAACGCGAAGAAGCCGGGGACGCAGGTGCATGACGAAATCGTGCTGAGCGACGAAGGACGGCAGGCGACCGACCGCACCCTGAGCGTCAGTCGAAGGGGTGGTCAGCTTGAGCGCCCGACTAACCGCGCCGGCGGGCTGGAGGGCGGCATCACCACCGGCCAACCCATCGTGCTGCGCGTGGCCATGAAGCCGATCTCGACCACGCTGACGCCGTTGAACTCGGTGGATTTGGCGAGCGGTGAGCCTCACCCGGTGGAATATGAACGCTCGGACTTCTGTGCCGTGCCGCGCGCCGGCGTCATCGGCGAGGCGATGGCGTGCTTTGTGCTGGCCGAGGCGCTGCTGGAAAAACTCGGCGGCGATTCCCTGGCGGAGATGAAGCCGCGCTTCGCTGCGCTGCGCCGCGCCCGCCTCGACGACCTGCTGATGCTCAACGAGCCGACCGTCTTTTGGCCATAAGAGCTTATCTCCAAACTTCGTTCCGAACGGTTGATCCGGGTCTGGCGAAGGCCATGCCTTCGCCAGACCCAGGTTCTAAGGCGGTCGGCGACGACGTTGCCGTCGCCTGGACGTGGTGAAACCTGTGAACGTCGTAATTTACGGCCCGCCCGGCTCGGGCAAGACCACCGTCGGTGAAGCACTGGCGCGCAAACTGGGGCGAGAGTTTGTGGATGCGGATGCCCTCATTGCGGCGCGCACCGGTCTGCGCATACCGGAGTTGTTCGCACAACGCGGCGAGGCCGAGTTCCGGTGGATCGAATCCGAAGTCTGTGCAGAACTGGCGGCGCGCGACGGGCTGGTGATTGCGCCCGGCGGCGGCGCTTTGCTGAACGCCGACAATCGCGCGGCGCTGGAGCGGGCGGGCGTGGTGTTCTGCCTGCGGGCGGAACCCGGCGTCTTGCTGGAGCGCCTGCAGCGCGAAGGCAACCGCCCCCTGATCGCCGGCAATGACCCCGCCGCCAAGCTGCACGCCCTGCTCGAAGCGCGCCGCGCGCTGTACGACTCCTTCCCCGAGCAACTCGATACGTCGCGTTCCACCCCCGCCCAAATCACGGATGAGATCGCGCGGCGGTTGCAGCCGCGCTCGCTGCTCGTCAACGCGCCGGGCCTCCGGCATGAAATCTTGCTGGGCTATGGCCTGCTCGCGCGCCTGCCGGAGCTGCTCGCCGAGCGCGGCTTGAACAGCGCGATGGTAGTGGTCACGGATGAAAATGTTCAACGGGCGGGCGCCGCCGGCGTTCGGCGTTCGGCGTTCGGCAGTTTGCCGTCCGTCGTCCTTCCTCCCGGCGAGCAATACAAAACCCTCGACACCCTCCGCCAACTCTATGATGCCTTTTTGCAGCACGGTCTCGATCGTCAGTCGGTCGTCATCGCGATCGGCGGCGGCGTCATCGGCGATGTGGCCGGCTTTGCGGCGGCGACCTTCCTGCGCGGCCTGCGCTGGGTGAACGCGCCAACGACTTTGCTGGCGATGGTGGACGCCGGCCTGGGGGGTAAAACCGGCGTGGATTTGCCGCAGGGCAAAAACCTGGTCGGCGCGTTTCATCCACCCGTGCTCGTTGTCTCCGATCCGCTGACGCTCGGCACGCTGCCGCGCGAAGAGCGCCGCGCCGGCCTGGCCGAGGTCATCAAACACGCCATCATCGGCGACCCGGCGCTGTTCGAGGCGCTGGAGCGTGGGATGGCCTTCGGCAGCCTCGAACAGTTGGAGCGCGCCATCCGCGTCAAAGTCGAGATCGTGCAGGCCGACCCCTTCGAGACGGGCCGGCGCGCGACGCTCAACCTCGGACACACGCTCGGCCACGGCCTGGAAGCCGCGTCCGGCTTTGCGCTGCGGCACGGCGAGGCGGTGGCAATTGGCTTGTGGGCCGAGACGTGGCTGGCGGAAGAGATGGGCTGGGCGGAGCGTGGGCTGGCAGAACGCGTCGCGCGCACGCTGTTGCGGCACGGCTTGCCGACACGCGCGCCCGGCCTCGATCCGCGCGCTATTCGTGCGCGGATGGGCGCCGACAAGAAGAGGGCCGGGGGCCAGCTGAGATGCGCTTTACCGCGCACCCTTGGCGATGTGGCCTGGGGCGTGACTGTGGACGAGGCGCTGATTACAAAAGCGTTACAACTGATCGTTGGTGCTTGAAGCTGCACTACAATCTTCGTGGAGGTTGTATGCGCCAGCTCAATCCCTCGCTCCGCGGCCTCGTTTTATTGGCTCTGCTCGCAGCCGCCTGCACACCGTCTGCGACCTCTGTCCTGCCGCCCCCCGACGCACTCGCCAGCCCCACATCAACGCCCTCACCTGAGCTGAAGCCGACGCTGGACCCGGCCGAGCCACCGCCCGTCGGCGCCGAGGCCGAGTTCACTACGGACTTCTCCAAGCGCGCCGTCCCCTTCTCCGAGATTCTTTCGGGCGGGCCGCCCAAGGACGGCATCCCGGCGCTGGATGACCCGAAGTTCGTGAGCATCGCCGAGGCCGACGCCTGGCTGAAGCCGGTCGAGCCGGTGATCCTGGTGCGCGTGGGCGAAGACGCCCGCGCCTACCCCCTGCAAATCCTGACCTGGCATGAAATCGTCAACGACGTGGTAGGCGGCGAGCCGCTGACGGTGACCTTTTGCCCGCTGTGCAACACGGCGATTGCGTTCAGGCGCACCGTCGGCGAGCGCGTGCTGGACTTTGGCACGACGGGCCGCTTGCGCTACAGCAACCTGATCATGTACGACCGGCAGACGGAAACCTGGTGGCAACAGGGCGATGGCCGCGCGATTGTAGGGGCGTTAACGGGGACGCAGTTGGATTTGTACCCGGCGGTTATCATCGCCTGGGCCGACTTCAAGACGGCGCATCCCGAAGGCCGGGTGCTCTCGCGGGAGACGGGCTTCACGCGCCGTTACGGCCTCAATCCTTACGTGGGTTACGATGATGTGAACGTCCCGCCCTTCCTCTATCGCGGGCCGCCGACTCCGGGCCGTCTGCCGCCGGTGGCGCGCGTGCTGGCGCTGGAGCTCAACGGGGAGACGGTCGCCTATCCCTATGAGACCCTAGCGCAGGCGCGCGTCGTAAACGACGTGGTCGGCGGGGTGGCAGTGGTGGTGCTGTGGACGCCGGGTGCGGCCTCGGCGCTGGACACGAGCATCATCGCGGACGGGCGCGCGGTCGGCGCGGCGACGGCCTTCCGGCGCGAGCTGGATGGGCGCGTGTTGACGTTCCGGTGGCAGGATGGCAGGGTGACCGATGTTGAAAACGGCTCGGCGTGGGACGGGTTGGGGCAGGCCGTGAGCGGCGAACTGGCCGGCCGGCAACTCGAGCCGGTGGTCGCCGTCAATCACTTCTGGTTTTCGTGGGCGGCCTTCAAGCCGGAGACGCGGGTGTATACTTTGCCGTGAAGCGCATCGCGTAGCGTGTGAGAACGATTATGCCGAAGCGTGAATCCAAGACCCGCAAGTCAAAATCACACATCCCACAATCGAAAATCCTCGTGCTGCATGGCCCCAACCTCAACCTGCTGGGGCTGCGCGAACCGCACATCTACGGCTCGCGGACGCTGGCCGACATTGACGCCGCCCTGAAGCAGGATGGGCAGGCGCTCGGGCTGGAAGTCCACACCTTCCAAAGCAACCACGAGGGCCATCTGATAGATGCCCTGCACGACGCGCGCATGTGGGCCTCGGGCGTGATCCTCAACCCCGGCGCCTACACCCACACCTCGGTTGCCTTGCGCGACGCGATTGCGGCGACGGGCCTGCCGGTGGTGGAAGTGCATCTCTCCAACACGGACGCGCGCGAGGAGTTCCGGCACAAATCGCTCACGGCGCCGGTCTGCGTCGGCTCGATTCGCGGCTTCGGCTGGCGGAGTTATCTCCTGGGTTTGCAGGCGCTGGCAGGGATCCTGAAGAACGAGGGCTGAAGCCTTCAGCCCGTCCCTCACCCCTTTCTCGCTGTCCCCCGTTACTTGAGCGGCTGGGTAAACCAGAACGTGCTGCCCACGCCCACCTGGGACTCGACGTTCATCTCGCCGCCCAACACCTCCACAATTTTGCGCGCGATGGACAGGCCTAAGCCGGTGCCGGTGGCATAGCCCTCGCTATCGGGCACGCGGTAGAACTTCTGGAAGACCTGCGTCAGCGAATCGGGTGGGATACCTTTGCCGGTATCCGTCACGCTGATGCGGCAGACCATGTCCTGCGGCGTGGCCTGGGTGGAGAGGTGGATGCGCCCGTGATCTTTGTTGTATTTGATGGCATTGGTGAGCAGGTTGAGGATGACCTGCTTGAGCTTACCGCGGTCGCTGATGATGGTGGTCGCCGCCGGGTCGAGTTTCAGTTCGATGGTCACGCTGCGCGCCGAGGCCTGCGGGCGTACGATGTCCAGGCACTCTGCAATCAGTTCCGGCAGGCTGACCGGCTCGCGCCGGAAGCGCATCCGCCCTGACTCCAGCCGGGCCATGTCCAGGAAGTCGGTGGTCATGGTGGTGAGCCGATCGGTCTCGCGCTGAATGGTGCGCAGCAGCTCGGCGCGTTTTTCTTCGGGAAGCTGAGCGCGCTGCAGCAGGTGGGTGGTCGCCATAATGGCGCCCAGGGGCGTGCGCAGTTCGTGCACAATCTCGGCGATCAAGTCGGATTGCTGGAACAGGCGGCTATTGACGATGGCGACGGCGGCTTGCGCGGCCAGCGTCTGCAGGATCGAGGTGTCGCTCTCGGTGAAGGGGCCGGCGTGTTTGTTCAACGCCTCCAGCACGCCGATGGTCTGGTTGCGGTGGATGAGCGGCACGCCCAGGATCGAGCGCGTGACGAAGTCCACTTCGCTGTCCACGTCCGAGTTCCAGCGTGGGTCGCGGCTCACGTCCGGCACGATCAGCGGCTGGGCGTGGGTGAAAATCCAGCCGGCGATGCTGCGATCCACCGGGATGACCAGGCCCTCCATCTGCGCCGAGTCGATGTTGGAGGTGGCCTCGAAGCGTAACTCGCCGGATTGCGGATCGGCCAGCATGATCGAGGCGGCCTCCGAGTCGGTCAGCTCGATGGCGGCCTCGAGGATGTTGCGCAGCAACTGATGATGGTCGAGCGTGGAGGCCAGCGTGCGGCTGATTTCGATCAGTCGCTCCAGGCGCGGCAGCCGCAGGGCGGCCTCGGTCGAGACGTCAGTCATGCACGTGCCAGCCGGCGGCCTCCGCGATCTGCGGCACGGCCTCGGCCACATCGGCCTGGATCAGCACATCGGCGCGCTCGTCCAGGTAAGTGGCCCCGTAGTTGATGAGGATAAGCTTCGCCCCCCGGTTCAACGCCTCCAGCGGCAGGCCGGCGGCGGGCATCACCTCCAACGACGAGCCGACGACCAGCATCAGGTCGCACCGGCGAGCGGCGTCGCGTGCGCGCTGAAAGACGAGACGCGGCAACTGCTCTTCCATCAGGATCACGTCGGGCTTCAGGATGAAGCCGCACTGCGGGCATAGCGGCAATGTCCCGTCGCGGATGAAAGCCAGCATCAAGTCGGCCGCTTCGTAGCGACGATGGCAGCAGCCGCAGATGGCGGTCTCCAGGCTCCCATGAATCTCGTGCACGATCCGATTGCCGGCGCGCTGGTGCAGCCGGTCAATGTTTTGTGTGATGATGGCGTGGATTTTGCCGGCGGCCTCCAGCCCGGCCAGCGCCCGGTGGGCGGCGTTCGGCGCGGCCTCAAGGATGCGCGCCGCTAGCGGGCGCACCCACTTGTAAAAACGTTCCGGGTGATGGCGAAAGGCGGTCAGTGAGGCGACCTCGAACGGGTCAACGGCATCCCACAACCCGGAGCCGGGGCTGCGAAAGTCCGGGATGCCAGAGGGGGTGGAGAGTCCGGCGCCGGAGAGGACCACGACGGCGCGGGCCTGATACAACAGTTGCCCGGCGTGTGCGATGAGGCCGGAGAGCTTCATGATCAAGCCGGCTGGCGTAACTTTTGGATCAACTGGGTGGCTAAATTGCGCAACTGGTCGGCGGTCAGGCTGTCGGGGCGCAGCAGCACAATGGGCGTGCCCATGTCGGCGGCCTGATAGGCCAGCTCGGCGGCGGGCGTGACGACCAGCGAGATGCGCCGGCCCAGGATTTGCTCGACGATGCTCCACGACATCTGGTTGGAGGCGGCCACGCGATTGACGGCCACCACCTCGATGCGGGCCGGGGCCACGTTCAGGCCGGTCAGGTCGGTGAGCAGGGCTTTGCTCTGCAGCAGCGCCACGCGTGTCAGGTCGGTGACGATGACGAATTGGTCGCAGAGCGGCGTCAGGCGGCGATTGACCTCGGACAGGCCGGTGCCCAGGTCGAGGATCAGCGTTTTACACATGCCGCTCAGGATTTTGACGATAGCTTCGATCTGGGCGACGTTGCCGGCCAGCGCGGCCTCGCGCGGCGAGGGCGAGGCGGCCAGGATGCGGATGCCGCTTGGGTGAGAGACGAGCTGGCTGCCGACGGCGCGCTGGTTGAGATCGCCCACAGGTTTGCCGGCGATGTTGGCCAGGCCCTGCGACTGAGCCAGGTTGAGCATCAGGCTGGTGGAGCCGCTGCCGGGCCGCACGTCCGCCAGGATCGTGTCTTGCCCGCTCTGCGCCAGGGCGGTAGCGACGTTGACGGCGACTGTGCTGGCGCCCACGCCGCCCTTCGCGCCGAAGAAGGCGATGACGTGGGCGTGTTCCGTCGGTACGCTGGCCTTGCTGGCGCGGGAACGGGCCAACAGCGCCTTGACGTGCGCCACCAGCTCCGCCGGGTGGGTGGGCTTGGTGAGATAGTCGTCTGCGCCGGCCTCGAAGCCCGCCACTTTGTCGTCCAGCAGGCTTTTGGCTGTGAACATGATGATGGGGATGTGGGCGACCGAGGCGTTGGCCCGCAGGCGCCGGGTCACTTCATAGCCGTCCATGTCCGGCATCATCACGTCCAGCAGGATGATATCCGGCTGTTCGGCGACCACTTTTTCCAGCGCCCTCAAACCGCCGTTCGCGGCCACAATCTGGTAGCCGTGTCGCTGCAGGATCAGGCCGACCAGTTTCAGTGTATCGAGATCGTCGTCAACGATGAGGATTTTTTCTGCCATTCCAGTTTGCACACCACCGGAAAGTGCGCCATGGTTCATTGTGTCGCACGCCACCTCCCCGAGGTGCTCGCAGTGTAGCACGACGTTCGCCGAACGGCAAACGTCGGGGGTCAAAATCGTTGTAACGCCGGGAATTTATTCGCCGGCCTGTGCCAGCGCCAGCAGGCTCAGGCCAAAGGGCAGGTCCCGGCGCCGGAGCCAGACCGCCTCGGCCGCCAGCGCCTCGGTCAGGGCGGTATTCAGCCATGGGGCAGGCATGGTCACATCGCTGGCTCTGGCCGAGGCGCGCTGGGTCAGGCGGCGTATCACCGCAATGGGCAGGAGCCATAGGCCCACCGGCGTCAGGCGGTGCAGGCGCAGCCCGGCCCGCCCGATCTTTTCGCGCAGTTCCGGGGCGCGGTAACGTCGCTGTGTGTGAACGTGGCGGTCATGCGCGCCGCGCAGCCAGTCGTGGGCGGGGACGCGCACCAGCAGCCAGCCGCCCGGCCTGAGCACGCGAGCGAACTCGCGTAAGGCAGCCACGTCATCGGGCACGGCCCGGTGGTAGATCACATCAAACGAGGTGACCAGATGGAAGGTGTGCGCGGGGAAGGGGGCGGCCAGCACCGAAGCGCGCGCCACACGCGCCGAAGCGCCCGCCGCGTAGCGAACAGCGATGGGATGCCAGTCGAAGCCGGTCGGCTCGCCGAACTCGGCCAGCCATTGCAGGCCGCCGCCCACGCCGCAGCCGGCGTCGAGGATTTTCGCGCCGGGTGGCAGGCCCAGATCGCGCACCAGGGTGCGCGCGAGGCGACGCATCCCAACATACCACCAGTGCCTTGCTTCGATCTGGGCGAGGTGATGATACTCCGTCGGTTCCACGACGGCGCCAACGGCTAAGCGACCTCGGCCCGGGTGAGGCCGAGCTTCTCTTCGAGGGCGGCCAGCGTGGCGCTGGAGAGCGTGGGGCCCTTCGGCTGACGGCGGATGTAGTCCTTGAGCTGCTTGACGTGCAGGGCGGTGACCGGCGCGTTCTTCGCCTCGACGACGGCCTGCGAGTGCATGAACACGATCAGCGGCTTCGGCTCCACGCTGACCTCCGGGGCCCGCTTCTTGAGGAAATTCTTGAGGGCTTCCGCCTCGGCCAGGGCTTCGTTCGTCGGGTTGCCCAGCACGTCGCGCGGCGCAAAGAAGTTCAGGAAGCCGCGCCTTTCGCCAGGGTTCTTCCACTTGCCGTCTTCGAAGGTGATGGGGCCGTGCTGGTATTTGGGCGTCAGCGTGTACACGCCGCTCGGCCCGGCCAGCACATGCGCCGCGCCCAGCCGATAGTGATAGAGCGTGTACCTCTCGTCCAGGCCGCGCAGCGCGTCGCTCAGGCCGCGATCCGGGCGGCGCCCCCAGCGGAAGTTGAACATCCCGCCGATGTTGCTCAGCAGGTAGCCGATGATGAAGGCGGTGAACACGAGCAGGATGAGCTGCGTGTCGTCGGGGCGCGTCAGCGCGTAGATGTTGATGAGCAACGCCCCGAACAGCAGCACGATGCCGCCAATGGAGGCGTATTTGCCGATGGCCACATTGCGGCTGATGGTCTTGGTATCGGTGATGATTCGCATTGGGGTGGGGTCGGTGCTCGCGCCCGTCAGGTCGTCAACCTTCGAACCGCCGCAGGACGAGGCAGGCGTTTTGCCCGCCCAGGCCAAAGGAGTTGGAGAGCGTGGCCTGCACGACGGCCGGGCGCGCCACGTTGGGCACGTAATCCAGATCGCAGTCCGGGTCGGGCGTCTCGTAGTTGATGGTCGGGTGTAACAGCTGGTGGTACAGGCTCAGCGCGCAGGCGGTTGCCTCCAGCGCGCCGGACGCGCCCATGGGGTGGCCGATCATGGACTTGGTGGAGCTGATGGGAATGTTGTAGGCCTGCTCGCCGAAGACGTGTTTGATGGCGGCGGTCTCACCGGCGTCATTGAGCGGCGTGGACGAGCCGTGCGCGTTGATGTAGCTGATCTCGTCGGCCCTGACGCCCGAATACTTCAGCGCCCAGGTCATCGCGCGGATGGCGCCGGCCCCGCTTGGGTCGGGCGCGGCCACGTGGTAAGCGTCCGATGACGACGCATACCCCATCACCTCGGCGTAGATTTTCGCGCCGCGCGCCTGGGCGTGCTCCAGGCGCTCCAGGATCAGGATGGCGCAACCTTCGGAGAAGACGAAGCCCTCGCGGTGCTTGTCGAACGGGCGCGACGAGCGTTCGGGTGCGTCGTTGTAGTTGGTCGGCATGGCGCGCATGGCGACGAAGCCGGCGATGGTCAGGTCGGAGATGGCGGCCTCGACGCCGCCGGTGATCATCACGTCGGCGACGCCGCGCCGGATGACTTCCGCCGCCTCGCCCACCGCTTGGGTGCCGGCGGCGCAGGCGGTCACACAGGTGTTCAATGGGCCGAGCGCGCGGTAGGCCTTGCTCACATGATGGGCAGGCATGTTGACGACAGACTCGGGCACCGAAAACGGGCTGACGCGCGCGACACCCTGATGGCGCAGCACCTTCGCGCCCTCGTCCAACCGGTCCAGCCCGCCGATGGCCGTGCCGAGCAACACGCCGGCGCGCTCCGGGTCGGCGAAGCCCGTTATCAGGCCGGCGTCGGTCAACGCCTCGCGCGCCGTAGCCACAGCGACCTGCGAGCAGCGGGCCATGCGGCGCGCGTCCTTGTGATCCACGAAGTTCCGCGGGTCGAAGCCCCGGATTTCGCCGGCGATCTGGCAGGGCAGGCCGCTGGCGTCGAACTGCGTGATGCGCCCGATGCCGGAACGCCCGTGAGTCAGGCCGTCCCAGAAATCATGAAGGGTCAACCCTAGCGGCGAGATAGCCCCCAGGCCGGTGATGACGACGCGGATCGGCACGCCGCCTGGCCGGCCTCCGTTGCTGGAAGCGTGAGTCATACGGGGACCTTTTCGGGAGAGGGGGGAGCGGCCAGCCGTTGCGACAGGTCGGTGCGGATGGCTTCCACCACGTTAGCCCGGGCGGCGGTCAGCGCGACGCGCACGGCATTTTTGACAGCGCTGGCATCCGATCGTCCATGGCCGATAAAAACGAGTCCGTTGATGCCGAGCAGCGGCGCTGCGCCTTCTTCGCTCGGGTCGAGCAGGCGGCGCACGCTGCGCAGGGTGGGGCGCACCAGCACGCCGCCCAGCCTGGCGGTCAGCGGGCCGGCCCGGATTTTTTCACGCACGGTCTCGAGGATTAGTTGGGCGACGGCCTCGGCGGTCTTGAGCATGACATTGCCGGTGAAGCCGTCGGTGACGGCCACATCCACCTCACCGGCCATCAGCTCCTTGCCCTCGATGTTGCCGACGAAGTTCAGGCCGGCGGCCTTGAGCAAGGGGTAGGCATCCTTGACCAGTTGGTTGCCTTTGCCCGCCTCTTCGCCGTTGGAGAGCAGGCCCACGCGCGGGGACTTGACGCCGCGCACGCGCTCTGCATACAGGCTGCCCATCACGGCGAACTCCAACAGGTTGTTCGGCTTGCAATCGGGGTTCGCGCCCACGTCGAGCACCACGCAGGTGCCGGCTTTGGTCGGGAAGACGAGGGCCAGCGCGGGCCGGTCCACGCCGGGGATGGTGCCCAGGCGAAAGTAGGCGGTGACCGAAGCGGCGCCGGTGTTGCCCATCGTCACAAAGGCGGCCGCCTCACCGCTCTTCACCAGGTCTAACCCGACGGCCATCGAGTTCTGCGCGTTCTTGCGCTTGGCTTTGAGGACAAGGGCCATGCCTTTGTCCTCCATCGTCAGCATTTCGGGCGCGTGGCACACCTGGATCGGCAAGCTGCCCGCCTGAAACTCGGCGAGCAGTGGCTTGATCCGGGCTTCGTCCCCGGTCAGGATGATCTCGGCGTTGTGCTCGCGCGCGGCCAGTACCGCGCCTTCCACATCCGGCCGAGGGAAGTTATCGCTTCCCATCGCGTCCACGACGATACGCATATAACTCTCGAATGGCGGTTCGTTTCGGCAGTGGACGGATTTTACCTTGTTTGAGAGGGCGCGGCAAAAAAAGTCTGCTCCCTGGCGCGGCGCCGGGCTGCGCGTGACGCTTACTTCAGCCGCAACGGCAGCCCGGCCACCATCAACAGCACCTCGTCCGCCGCCTCGGCGAGCCGCTGATTGGCCCGGCCCAGGGCATCGCGGTACACCCGCCCCAGCGGGTAGGCAGGCACGATCCCCAAGCCCACTTCGTTGGAGATCACCAGCCAGGCGGCGGCGCCGGCGGCGTACGCCGCGAGCAGCGCGTCTATCTCGGCCTCCAGGGCGGCCTGCGCCGAGGCCTCGCTGATCGGCTCGGGCAGAGGGACGATCACGTTGCTGGCGAGCAGGGTCAGGCAATCCAGTACGATGACCTGCGGTAAGTCGGACGCTTCGAGGTGTGAGAGGTGCTGCGTCAGGGCCTGACCGACGCCGCACGGGGCCTCGAGCGTGCGCCAGTGCGCGGGCCGCTCGGCGCGGTGCGCGGCAATGCGCGCGGCCATCTCGGCGTCGCCGACTTGGGCGGTGGCGAGGTACAGGACGTTGGCGGCGCGTTCGGCAGCGAGCTTCAGGGCGTGACGGGTCTTGCCGCTGCGCGCGCCACCGAGGATCAGGGTGAGCTGTTTCGGTATCACGGCGACATCGCGAAGGCGCAAAGCGCTCAGAGACTCTCGGGGTTGGTTCCCTGGTGGGCGTCGCGCCTTCGTCGTTCGTTCATGCGCTGGAAGCTGTGGCGCAGGGCTTCCACCGAGGTGTGGAAATCGGCCTCGCCGAAGACTTCGAGGGTGAGCACGCCGCTGTAGTTCTTTTGCAGCAGACACTCCAGCGCCGGGTCGAGTTTCTGCGGCGGCAGATGTGCGAGCGAGGCATGGTCGCGGTCAGCGAGGCCGTGAATGTGAACGACGCGGGTGCGGGGCAGGGCGGCCCGCAGGTGCGGTAGCGGGTCATGGCCGTCGAGCCACAGGTGGCCGAGGTCCACACACCGGCTCACGGGCGCGCGCTCCAGAACCGGCAGGATGAAGTCCGGCGGATAGTGCTCCAGGTTTTCGACGGCGAGCAGCGCCGGGTCGCCGGCCCACGCCGCCGCCAGTTCGAGGGCGCGCACGGCGTTGGTTTGCCAATCCTTTAGCTTGTCTCTTACCCCCACGAGCAAAGCGCCGCCCTCGCCCGCCGGCCGAGGGGAGATGAACTCTTTGCCATCCAGGTGGAGCAGGTAGGCCCACGGCTTCAGCGCGCGCGTGCACTCGATGACTTTGCGCGCCTTGACCAGTGAGACATGACCTTCGTCGCCGCCCGCGCCGAGGCGCAGGTCGAGCGGCAGGTGCACGGTGTACGTCAGGCCGTGCGCGGCGGCCAGCACGTTCAGCTCGTCAATCACCGCCGGGCCGGGCAGGTTGTTCGGGCCATCATCCACCTCGAACAGTACCAGCTCGATGTCCTGCACTTTGTCCTTTAGGTAGTGGATGTTGGGGATGATGTCGGCGGGCAGGATGTAGGAGGTTGTGCCCAGACGAAAGGGGAACATGGATTATCCGGGAGAAGAAGGAAAGGCCGGAAGCTGCCCGACGAAGGCCAGCAGAGTAGTCAGCTCGGAGAGCTCGACGATGAGACCGAACACGTCGCCGGTGACGCCGCCGAGGCGGGCGCGGGCGAGGCCGATCAGGCCGAGCGCGATCAGGTGCGCGAGCGCGGCGGCGAGCAGCAGCCGCCACGAGCCAAAGACGCCGAGGCCGAGCAAAGCGACCGGCAGGAGCGCGGCCAGCCAGAGCGTGGTGCGCGTTTGCCCGGCGGCGAACTCGGCAGCCAGGCCGCTTGGGCGGGCAAGCGGTTGTTGCGCGGCCAGCACGATCAGCCAGCGGGCGAACGTTGCGGCGGCGACGAAAGGCAGCAGGGAGGCGACGGGCAGGGCGGAAACCGCCGCCACTTTTGCGATGAGAAAAAGCGCGAGCCCGGCGACGCCGAAGGCACCCAGGCGCGGGTCACGCAGAATTTCGAGCCGGCGCTCGCGCGTGGTCGCGGCCAGCAGGCCGTCGCAGCAATCGGCCAGGCCGTCCAGGTGCAGGCCGCCGGTCAGCGCCGCCCAGAGCGCTACGGTGAGCGCCGCAGCGAGCGGAGGCGGGAAGACCTGTCTCAACCCCCAGTGTGCGCCGGCGAGGAGGCCACCCAGGCAGAAGCCGACGAACGGGAACCAGCGCGCCGCCCGGCTCAGGCTGTATTGTGAGCCCGTCGAGGGGTCGTCACCGCGCGGCGCGGCGGCGTTGACTGGGATGGCGGTGAGAAAGCCGATCGCCAGCAGCAAGCCGTTCACGCCGTCATGATAACCGCAATTCTGACCGGCGTTAGGTCCAAACCCACAACCAACCCAACGGCGCGAGAGCGGCGAGGTAGACGATGACGGCCAGCGTGAGCGAGGCGAAGTAGAGGCGGCCCGGGACGCCCCAGCCTTTGTCGCGCCAGGCAAGCACGGCGCAGACGAGCAACGTGAGCGCGACCACGATAAGCAGCGGGGGGATGACGAATAGCAGCGCGCTGACACGCGGCAGGCCGTGCAACAGCAGGAACTGATCTTGGAAGAGCGTGTTGAAGGCGGCGACGACCACGCCGAAGATGAAGCCGACGGCAAAGAGTCCGGCCAGCACCACCAGCGCCCGCGCGAACCAGCGCCCTAGTCGCTCGCGCACTGGCTGCGGTTGCGCGTTCTTTTGACCGAACATCCGGATCAGGAACGAGAGCGGGTAAACGGCCAGCGGCGTGAGCAGGAAAAGCATGCTCAACGCCAGGGCGCCCCAGATGACGAAGTCGAGCGGGCCGGGGCCCGTCAGCCAGCGCCAGATCACGGGCGTCATCACGATGGTGCGTGGCGTGAAGAAGGTGACCTGGGCCGGGAGGCAGGCCGTGTCCGGCCGCGCCGTCGGGTTATCCAGGAAAGCGTAGAGGATATCCGCCGCGCACCGGCCGGAGAGGGCGGAGCCATGGCCGCCGTTGGGGATGGTGACGACGAAGCTGCGGCTGAGGGTGCGGGCGGCATGCTCGCCGAAGGCCGGCGGTGTGATTGGATCGAATTGACCGTTGACAATCAGTGTGGGGATGTCGCTGATCACGGGGGCGTCAATGCTGGCGGGGAGCGCCGGCACTTCCCACTGGCGGCAGAGCGCGGCGAAGTAGTCGGCGCTGCCCTCGTTGACGGCGCGCACCTCGTCGCGCACGCCGTCCAGGTTGATATCGGCTTCGGTGAGGTCGGCGTCCTCGGCGCATAGGGTGGTGTTGTACATCCCGCCGGCGAAGGTGCGGTCGAAGGCCAGCACCGGCCAGAAGACGCGCAGCAGCTCGCTGCGGCCCGTGTCGCGCAGGTCGGTTATCATCTTCGGCAGGCCGGGGATGGCCTCCGTGGCGTACATGAATTGGAAGGTCAGGTTGATCAGGCTGTTGCCGTCCAGCAGCGCGTCATAGGTTTTCCCCGTTTCAGAGTCGGTGATGGGGATCTGGATCGGCTCCTGGTTCAACCGGTTCACCAGTTTGTAGAACTCGGCCTCGAGGTTCGGGTAAGTGCGGTTGCACTCGGCGTCGGCAGCGCAGGCGCGGAACAATTCATCGAAGGCGCGCTGCATGTTGCGCGGCACCTCCGTCACAAAGTTCACATCGGGCGGCGCGACCGAGTCGAGGATGACTGCGCGCAGGCCGTCCGGGTTCTGGCGCATGGCGTGCAGGGCCAGCAGAGTCCCATAAGAGACGCCGTACACATTGATCTGGTCATAGCCGAGCGCGACGCGCAACGCCTCGAGGTCGTTGGCGTTTTCCACGCTGTCATAGGCGGCCAGGTTGACGCCCTCCCCGGCCAGCCGCCGGCGGCAATCGGTGTAGGCCTCCAGCACGAGCCGGTTCGCCTCGGAGACGGTCAGCCGCCGCTCAATCGTGTCCTCGGTCAGCTTGATGATCTCCGGGCAGGTAAGCGCCGGCTCGGAGTACAGCGTGCCGCGCTGGTCGAAGAGCACAATATCGCGGTTGCGGCGCAGGGGGCTGTCGCCGCCCAGCGGGAACAGCACCGACATGAAGACGTCAATCGTCGAGCCGCCGGGGCCGCCCTGCAGCATCACCAGCGGGTCGGGCGCGGGGTCCGCTTCTGCGCTCTTCACGACGACGACAGCCAGCCGGATCGTCGGCCCGGCCGGGTTGGCGTGTTCCTCCGGCACTGTCAGCCAGCCGCACTCCACGTTCTCGCCCTCCAGGGCGCCCGCCGGCAGCTCGAACATGCAGTCGTCGAGCGTGAAGCCTGGGACGGATTGAGCATGGGCGGTGGAGGGAAGCAGGAAAAGGAAAGGAGCAAGCAGGAAGAAGAGGTTTAGGAAGCGTCTCATATAATGACGTGTTGCGTGTTCCGTTGAGCGTCTTGAAACGTGACCCGGACCCACGCAACACGCACGACGCAACATAGGGGGTTAGCTACTGGATGAGGTGGGCAAGTAAGGGATGATGGCGCGCGCCAGGTTGGAAGTGGGCATGGTCTGGAGCCAGATGCGGCCCGGCCCACGCAGAGTGGCCAGGAACAGGCCCTCGCCGCCGAACAACATGGTGCTGAAGCCCTTAACCATCTCCACATCAAAGTTGACGGTCGGTTCGAACATGGCGACGTGGCCGGTATCCACCTTGAGCATCTGGTTGGCCGCCAGCGTGTACTCCACGATTTCGCCGTCGAGGCAGACGAAGGCCAGGCCGGGGCCGGTCAGCTTCTGCATGATGAAGCCCTCGCCGCCAAACAAACCCGCGCCCAGACGTTTGCGGAAGTGGATGCCCAGGCTGACGGTCTTCTCCGCGCACAGGAAAGCGGTCTTCTGGCAGATCATCTCCTGCCCCTGCGCGAGGCTGACGGGGATGATTTTGCCGGGGAAGTCGGAGGCAAAAGCGACGATGCCCTTGCCGCCCTGGCTGGTGTATTCGACGAAGAACAGCGACTCGCCGGAGACCATGCGGCCCAACATGCCGCCCAGCCCGCCGCCGCGTCCGCTGGTCTTCATGTCAATGTTGCTGCTCATCCAGGCCATGCCGCCGCTTTCGGAGTACACGGTTTCGCCGGGATCCAGCTCCATCAGCACAGCCTGCAAGGTGGTGCCGATGATCTTGTACTCCATGCCGGTGATGCCTCTGCCGCTGGCAGTGACGGTCGGATCGGGGAGGTCGAGACGGTTGGTCATAAAGTGTTGCTCCTTGTCGAAGGGGAGAGGTAAACAGAGCGATTATAGCGCCGTGTCCGCGAACGCCTAGCAGTTTGGGCTCATGTACAGCACAAGTGCTGGGCAACCATAACCGAGATGAAAGCTGGGGTGACGCGCTTGAGATTGATACCGAACTCGCAGATGGCGATGTAGCGGCCCAAGTAACGCTTATGGACGCCGC
>JBBIQY010000038.1:0-34381 GCA_037442085.1 Anaerolineae bacterium | reverse complement strand
CAAAGGCGACCAGCACTCCATGTTGCGTGTTTGCCATCGGCCAGTCCGAAGAACCAGTTATCACAGGCAGTACCTCCGCCCGAGAGGCTACCCGCGGTGGACTGAACTGTGCAAGATCGCATCTGATCCAACGATTCGGGCACTGATTGCACAAAAGTTACGCTAAGCGTATCATTACCACAACACCTTCACCGGAGACGAAAGATGACGCGCAAGAGCGATACGCTGGAGCTATACCAATTGGCGAAGAAATATCGCTGGGACCCGGCAGCGATTGACCTGACGGCTGATGCCCGGGACTGGGCTGCGCTTGAGCCTCGCGAGCAGGACATCCTCAACAACCTGTGCGCGCTGTTCATCGCCGGCGAAGAGGCCGTGGCCAGCGATCTGGCACCGTTGCTCTGGCGCGTGGGCAAACGCGGCCAGCGCGCCGACGAGATGTTCCTGACAACCCAGCTCTTCGATGAAAGCCTCCATGTTGAGTTCTTTGAGCGCTGGTTCCGAGAGGTGGTCGGCGCGCCCGTGGATCGCGAGAGCTACTACGGCCCCAGTTACCGCGCCATCTTTTTCAACGCGCTGCCCACCGCGCTGGATGACCTGCTGACGGACGCCTCGACGCAGGCTCTGGCGCGCGCGTATCTCACCTATCACATCATCGTCGAGGGCACGCTGGCGGAGACGGGCTACCATGCCGCCTTCCTCGCCTGCCAGCGGCGCAGCGCGCTGCCTGGGCTGGTGCGCGGTTTTGAGCATATCAAGCAGGACGAGAGCCGCCACATCGCCTATGGCCTGCTGGCGCTGCAAAACCTGCTGGAGGCCGAGCCGACGCTCTGGGATTTCTACAATGAGACGCTCAATCACCTGCTCAACCATGCCCTCGGCGTCATCCCCGAAGCCCTCGACCGCTATGGCGACGACATCCCCTTCGGCATCAATTTGAACGAGATGACCGAGTACGCGATGGATCAGTTCGGCAAGAGGTTGGCAGTGATCGAGCGGGTGAGGGCGTAGAAAGCGGCGCTAGGCCGGATTGTCGAGCCGGAAGCCGTGGCCGCGCACGGTCGCGACGTACTGATGATCGCGGTCCACCTCCTCCAGCCGGTCGCGCACCCGGCGCACCAGCGCATCAATCGCCTGCTCGGAGACGCCCTCGCCGGCGGACTCCGGCCAGACCGCTTCGATGATCGCCTGGCGCGTGACGACGTGGCCGGCATGCTCGTATAACAATTCGAGCAGGCGAAACTGCGGCGCAGAAAGCGGTGGATCAATTTCCCGGTTGCCCACCCACACACGGCGGGCAGCGCTGTCCATGCGCAGACGGCCTGCGGCCTGGCCGACGCCGCCCACACCCGTTGCGCCCAGGCCGATGGCCGCCGCCAGGGCGCTATCCGCGCGTAGCGGCACCGTCGCATCCGATCCCACATACGCCAGTCGCGCGACCAGCGCCACCTGAATCAGGTCGCCGTCCTGCAGCCGGGTGCGCCCCACGACCGGCGCCCCGTTGACGTGCGTGCCGTTCTTGCTTCCCAGGTCTTCGAGCTCAAAGCCGCCTTCGACGCGGCAGAGTCGGGCGTGCGCCCGGCTGACTTGCCGATCCGGGATCACAATATCACAAACCGGCTCACGGCCAATCACTAACTCGTCTTTGTTCAGCGGCCAGCGTTGACCGGCGGCCGGGCCGGATTGTGCGATCAACATGGGGAGGGTGTTGTCTTCGCGCGTCATCGAAGCCTCGATTTGAGTCGAGTTATAATACTTTCGATATTACCGGTCAAACCTGCGACAGGCGGCTCGGACGGCGCAAGGCCCGTCCACGCTGGAGCCTGTGCGTCGGGGGTACCGACGCCAGAAAAACGCCTGCCGCCCGCCGGCCTTGCACACGCTTCGATCCAGGAGAGAGATGCTCCCGCCACTGAAGGCTGGAGAGACGCTACGCCAGCGCTATCAAATCATACATCCCATCGGCCAGGGTGGCATGGGATCAATCTATCAGGCCCATGACCTGCGCCTCGAAGGCCGCCTGTGCGCGCTGAAGGAAGTGCAGCTCGACCCGAACCAGTCGCCGCGTCTGCATCAGCAAGCGCGCGAGCAGTTCTACCGCGAGGCGTCGGTGCTGGCGCGGCTCGATCATCCCAACCTGCCCAAAGTCTCCGACTATTTCTCCGAGGGAGATCGCGATTACCTGGTGATGGACTTCGTGCCGGGCCGCGATCTAAGAGAGATCGTGAACGAGGCCCGGCAAAACAATCGGTTCCTATCCGAGGCCGAAGTGCTGGGCTGGGCCGCGCAACTGATGGCCGCGCTGGAGTACCTGCACCAGCAGGAACCACCCATCGTTCACCGCGATCTCAAGCCCTCGAACCTCAAACTGACGCCGAGCGGCCTGCTCAAGCTGGTAGACTTCGGCCTGGTGAAACTGCTCGCCCCCGACGAGCGCACCGTCACCATCGTCCAGGGACTGGGCACTGTCCATTACACGCCTCTCGAACAGTACGGCGGCGACACGGGCAACGCCGATGCGCGCGCCGATCTGTACGCTTTCGGCGCGACCCTCTATCATCTGCTGACCAACGAGCCGCCGGTGGAAGCCAAACAGCGTTTCCTCCAGCCGGCTTCGCTCAAAAGCCCGCGCTCCCTCAACCCGGCTATCTCTCTCCGCACCGAGAAGGCGATCCTGTGGGCCATGGCGCTGCACCCGAACGAGCGCCCCCCAGACATCGCCACCCTGCGCGAGGCGCTCCGCTCCGACACCGGCGCGCTCAACACCCTGCCGGAGGCCGAGAGCATCCTCGTTCAGCCGAAGATCCTCTTACCGCTGCTCAACAGCCGCACCGATCGCGCGCTGGCCCTCACGGTTGTCGGGCTGTTTGGGCTGGCGCTGCTGGTCACCTTTCTGATGACCCCTACGGTGCGCTAACTCCTGCCGCGCCGCTTCAGCCAGTACCAGCCAACGCCCAGGCTCACCAGCGCACCCAGCAAGGCGGCGAACAACGGCGCAAAGAAACCCGAAACCGCTAGCACGTCCGCGCCGGGCAGGCCCAGCGCCCAGAAGTTGTAACCGGCCAGCACGCCCAGTGCGCCCAACAACGACAGGCGCAGCCCACGCTGCGGCTGGCCGTCGCCCAGCCGATACCCTATGAATAACGCGCCGGCCAGGAGAAGCAACATCAAGCCGAAGTCCAGGCCGGTCACGCGCAGCGCGCCCGCCGCCCGGCTGCCCCACGGCGTGGGCGTGGGCGTGAGCGTCACCGTCGGCGTCGGCGTCACCGGCGTGTGGGTCGGCGTCGGCGTAACGGTGGGTGTGGGCGTGGGCGGCTCGATCTGCGTCACCGCCACACTGCCCTGCTGAACATTGAGCTGGATGCGCGGCGCATTGGCCGCCGGGTCGCTCAGCGAAATATCATAGAAGCCGACCTGCCGAAGCGGCAGAGTCGCCAGCGCCATGCCGTCCTGCGTCTGTGTGTTGATGAACCAGTTGGAGGTGAGGTTGTTCGCCTGGTAATCCACGCGCAACTGAATCGGTGTGCCATCCGGCACGCGATGGCCGTTGAAGTCCAGGATGGGGCCGGCGCGCAAGACCAGCGTATCGGCCAGGCGGCAGGCTACCGCCTGCGTCGCTTCAGCAACCGGCGTTCCATTTACCGGCGTAGGTGTTGCCCCGGGAGCTGCACTCGCCGGCG
Source organism: Anaerolineae bacterium (assembly GCA_037442085.1). GTDB lineage: Bacteria > Chloroflexota > Anaerolineae > Anaerolineales > UBA6663 > JANWXR01. The sequence continues at coordinate 30,701 of JBBIQY010000038.1, read as the reverse complement.
GCTCGCAGGCGTACTGTACGTTCACCAGCTGCGCCGGATCGGGCGCGAGCGCCTGCAGCAGGTCGTAGTTGATGCTCTCGACCGAGACCGGCGGATGACCGGCCGGGTTTAAATCGCGGAATAGCAGGCGCGCGGCCACGTCCACAAAGGCCGGCGCTTTGCTGTACAACGCATAGAAGTTGGTGACCTTGCTCAGGTCGGTTGTGTCCAGGTAATACGGCGCGCCGAAGGCGAAGATCACGATCTTCTTATTACGCAGCGCCTCGGTGCGCTCGCTCAGAAAACGGGACACCAGTCCGGCATAGGGCGAGCCGGGCGCATCGTTGAGCATCGCCACCACCACCCAGTTCGCCTGGCTAAGCGCGACGGCGAGCGGCGCCGGCTCCGGTGTGGGCGTCTCGGGGCCCGGCACAGGCGGTGGCTGCAAATAAGCCAACAGGTCATCGAAGCCAAAGCTCTGCAGGTTGGTGACGTTGGTGAAGCCGCGGCCCCGCGGGCCATAGATCCGCAACACGGCGTCTTGCAACGCTGTGCGCGGCAGCAGCACCGTCAGCGGGCAGGTCGAGCACTGGCGGCCCACCTGCGAATCGGTGAGGAAGACGATACGCTCGCGTGGGCCAGGTGGTTCAGCGCCGGCCGGTCCACTGATGAGCGTGGCGGCGCTCTGCGCCACGGCCAGCACGCGCTCCCCACCCTGATTGATGGTCGCCAGGCCCGCCTCAGGCCGCAGGGCCGATTCCAGCGAGAAGGCGCCGCCGTATAGCCGAAGCTTTAACATCAACAGACGCTTGACGGCGCCATCCACACGCAGGCGGAAATCGCGATCGGTCTCGTACACCTGCAAAAACCGGTTGAGCGTCGCCTCGATGATCGCGGCCTGATCCTGCGGCGGATTCAGGCCGAAGCCGGCAAGGTAAAGCAGATCGTTGCCGGCGTTGAACGCCTCCAGCGCGACCTGCGGCCCGTTGAAAGTCTGGCCGGCAGCTTCGAAGAAACGCTTGATGGCGCGCACGCCGAGCGAGTCGCTGACGACGATGCCGCCATTCTCGCGCCAGGCTTTGGTTTCGGCCAACAGTTCGCCTAGCGCGCGCGGGTCGAGGCTGATCGGGCGCGTCGTCTGGCCAATGTTGCCCTGCAACCCCTGGTAACGGATATGGGCCGACATCAGGCCGTCGGCCATCGCCGCAGCCTCCGGCGAATGGGCCGTGACCGCCATGAAAGGTCGTAAATCCACCAGCCGCAACTGGTCGAGCGTCTTGCGCGCCGTGGGGATTTCCTCCGTCGGATCGCGGTCGCTGTTGCCGTAACCGGGAAAGAACTTGGCGATGACGCCGACGCGGCCCTGCGATCCCTGATGCACGCCGCGAATGTAGGCCCGGCCCATTTGCCCGACCCAATACGGGTCGCCGCCAAAGGCGCGCACGCCCGGGTCACCGGCGGCGCGCGGACGCGGATCCTCCACTACATCCAGCGAGGGGCCGAGCAGCAGGTTCACGCCGAGCGCGGCCAGTTCCGCGCCGGCGATCTCGCCGATGGCCTGTGCCTGCGCTTCGTCAAACGTCGCGCCGATGGCCAGCGGGCTGGGCAGCTCGGTCAGGCCGGAGCGGATCTCGGAATAGGGGTAGCCGTCGCCTTCGTGATTGAGAGCGATGAAGAGCGGGATGAACGGGGCAGCGTCGGCCTCGTTCGCGGGGCGGGACGCCGCCAGAGATTGCAGGCGGTTGGCCAGCGCCAGCACCTGGGCGGGCGCATTGGCGGTTTCGGTGATGTTGTCGTGCGCGGCCAGCAGAGCGACGCCACCCACGCCGTATTGCGTGATCAGCCGCTCGATGTCGGCGCCCGGCTCTACGGACGCGCCGTAGAATGTGACCAGAAAGAGCTGGCCCACACGCTGAGCGGGCGAGAGGCGCTCCAGCAGGACGGACGCGCGCTCGGAGAGGGGATCGGCCTGAGCGGTTGTCGTTGCCTGAGCGCTCAACGCCGGCGCGAGCGTCAGTTGAAGAATCAAACACCAAAGAAGAAACCGTTTCACCAGGGCGCATTGTACAACAGGGCAAAATCGAAGCTTCAAACGCCAAACTCTGAAATCCGAAATCACTATCCGCCCAGCGCATGGTGGAGATAAGCCTCGACGGCGGCGACTGAGTCGCGCGCGGCGTCAAACCAGCGAATGGCGGGATCATCCGGCTTGAACCAGTTGGCCTGTCGTCGCACGAAGATGCGCGTGTCGCGGCGTAGGCGGCGCACGGCCTCTGCCAGGTCGCATTCGCCGCGCAGGTACGCGCCGATCTGCCGATAGCCCAGGGCGGACATGGCGGGTAAATCCCAGCTGTAACCTTGGGCGGCCAGGCCGCGAACTTCAGCGACCAGCCCGGCGGCCAGCATAGCGTCAATCCGCGCATCAATCCGCGCGTAGAGTTCAGGGCGCGGCAGAGTCAGGCCCACCTGAAGGAAGCGATAGGGCGGCTTGGTTTTCCGGCGCTGGGCGATGAAGGACTCGCCCGTCATCAGCGCCACCTCCAGCGCGCGGATCACGCGTCGCGGGTTACGCAAGTCCACCACCTGCGCGGAGGCCGGGTCAACGGCCCGCAGCCGGTTGGCCAGCGCGGTCGGGCCGCTGCGCGCCAATTCGGCTTCCAATTCCGCCCGCAGCTCCGGCCAGGGGGCGCCACCCGGCGCCTGCCAGCCTTCAGTGAGGGCGCGCAGGTATTGGCCCGTCCCGCCCACCACCAGCGGCAGCCGCCCGCGCGCGTGAATGGTCTCGATCGCAGCCAGGGCTGCCGCCTGCACCTGCGCCAGAGTCCAGGGCCGATCGGGCGTGGTGACATCAATTAGATGATGGGGGACGCGGGCGCGCGCCTCGAGGGTAGGCTTGGCCGTGCCGATGTCCAGCCCGATATACAGATACCGCGAGTCGGCGGAGACGATCTCGACGTCCAGTTTCTCGGCCAGCGCCAACGACCAGGCCGTCTTACCCACGGCGGTAGGGCCGAGAAGGATGACGACGGGTTTTGGATTTCGGATTTCGGATTTTGAATTGCGGGACACGGCCACCTCTCAGGCGCCACGCGCGACGTGTTCCGTTGCACTTTTGCTCGCGACCGCTCAACTTGTCCCCGTCACGGCATTCTCGATCACGTCCACCCGCAGCAACTCGCCGCGCGGCGAAAGCTGGATCGCCACTAGGTCAATGCGCCAATCCACCGCCTCGAGCGCCTGTTCCTGCAGATAGCTCTGAGCAGCAGCGAGCAGGTGGCGGCGTTTTCGTGGCGTGATCGATTCCTCCGGCGAGCCGAAGGTCAGGCCGCGCCGCGTCCGCACTTCCACGAAGACCCAGGCCGCGCCGCGCCGGGCGATCAGATCAATCTCGCCTGCCGCGCAGCGATAGTTGCGCGCCACAATCGCGTAACCGAGCGCCTGGAGCTTTTCCTGCGCCAGCGCCTCGCCCCGTTGCCCCAGCCCGATCCGCGCGCGGGTCATTCGCCACCTCGGCGGGCAGACTCAGAACCCACCCCTGCTCTCATTCCGTGTGCATCTGCGGGTTCAGCCAGCGGCTGAGGCTCTGCCTGAAGCGGCTCCAACCGGACATGCGCTGGACGTGTTCCGTGTCGAGCCGCAGGTACTCGTCCAGCACCATCTGGGCGGTCCGGTTCAGATCGTACAGGCGCGCGGACTCGAGCGCCCTGGCGCTCATCTGCCGGCGCAACTCCGGCTCCATCACCAGCCGCATCAACTTGGCCGTGAACTCGGCGATGTCGGGCGAGCTGAGCAGGCCATTCTCACCGTCCACAATCGTATCGCCGACGCCAGGCGAGTGGATGCCCAGCGCCGGCAGGCCGGCGGCCAGCGCCTCGATCAGCGAGAACGGGTGCACCTCCGTTTGCGAGGCCGTGACGAACAGATCGGCCAGACGCAGGTAAGAGGGGATCTGTGTGAATTCCACCTTGCCGACGAACTTCACTTTGTCGCCCAGGCCGGAATGGTCGGCCTGGTCGCGCAGATTCTCCAGCTCCGGTCCGCCGCCCACCAGAAGGAGGCGCACCTCGGGTCGCGCCGCCGCCACGCCAAAGAAGGCGCGCAGCAGGAAGGTCAGGTTTTTCTCCGGGCTGAGGCGGCCCGTGTAGATCAAGACCACGGCCTCGTCCGGCAGGCCGACCTCGGCGCGGGTGAGAGGAGGCGGACTCTCAAAATGCGTGAAGTCAATGCCGTTGGGGATGACCTTGATGGGCGTGTTCACGCCCAGGTCGCGCATCACCTGAGCCACGCCCGCCGCCGGCGCAATCACCAGGTCGCACTGGCGGCAGAAGTTCGGCAGGTAGGCGCGCAGGAAGGCCTCGCCCACTACATCCGGCACGCCGGGCGGCAGGTAGTGGTGTGTGTACAGGTCGAAGCGCGTGTGGTTGGTGAAGACGATGGGGATGTCGTGCAGCTTGCAGTAGCGCAGCGCCAGCGGCCCGCTGAGAAAGGGATGATGAACGTGGACGACGTCCATCGTCTGGAGCTTCTTCTGCGCCGTCTGCGAATAGCGGAACGAGAGATGGAAACCGGTGTCGTGAATGTTGATCGGCAGGCCCGGCGAACGCACGATATAAAGCTCATCGTCCTCATAGTCTTCATTACCGAAGGTGAAGACAAAGACCTTGTGGCCGCGCGCCTCGAGCCAGCGTTTGTTCAACGACACGTAATTGGTGATGCCGCTGATGTTCGGCTTGTACATATCCACCAGCATGCCGATGCGCATAGTGCCGCTGCCTTTCCGAGAATTGTCAGAGCCTTCGCCTGTATGTTACACTAATCGCCGGTCCCGATCCTGACTTCCTGGAGATAGTTGGGAATGTCCCTGGCGAGCATCTTCAAACAGACCGACATCTTCTATGGCCTGACCCCCGACCAGTTGGAGCGCATTGCCGCCCTATGCCGCGAAAAACGCTTCAACACCGGCGATCTGATCTTCGAGGAGAACTCCGTCGGCGACGAGCTGTACATCATCGTCCAGGGCGAGGTGGACATCCAGGTGGATCCATCCCTGGTGGCCGACGCCAACACCCAGCCGACGCGGCCCGTCACCATCACCACGCTGCGGCGCGGCCAGTCGTTCGGCGAGATCGCCCTGGTGGACGAGGGCCTGCGCTCCGCGTCGGCCCGTTGCGCATCCAACAACACCCTCCTGCTGACCATCTCGCGCGCCGGCCTGATCGGCCTGTGCGACGCCGACCCGCAGCTCGGCTATCGCCTGATGAATAACCTGGCCGCCGACCTGGCGCTCAAAATCCGCTCCACCGACCTGCGCTTCCGGGAAGAATTGCTGTACGGCAGCCGTCACACCAAGAAAAAGTAGAAAGGGGGCCGGTGACGTGGGAGGGGCAACATCTTCGCGCCCCCGTCACCCTTTCAAAACATGCACGCGGAATTGATCGCGATCGGCAGCGAACTCGTCCTGGGCGAGATCGTGGACACGAACTCCGCGCACATCGCGCAGGCGCTGCGCACGGTCGGCGTGCCGGTCGAGCGCTGTACGGCCATCGGCGACGACAGGGAGAAGATCGCCGGCCTGGTGCGCGAAGCGGCAAATCGTTCGGCCATCGTCATTACCACCGGCGGCCTTGGCCCCACCGTGGATGACCCCACCCGTGAAGCCGTGGCCCGCGCCTTCGGACTGGCGCTCGAATACCGCGCCGAGCTGTGGGAACAGATCGTCGAGCGCTTCCGGCGCTTTGGCCGCACCCCCACCGAGAACAACCGCCAACAGGCCTGCGTGCCCAGCGGCGCGCTGGCGATCGAGAACCCGGTCGGCACCGCGCCGGGCTTCATCGTCGAACATGCCGGCGGCGGCGTGATCGCCCTGCCCGGCGTGCCGCGCGAGATGGAACATCTCCTCGAAGCGCGCATCCTGCCTTATCTGCGTGAGCGCTTCGACCTGCGCGGCCTGATCAAAATCCGCGTTATCCGAACCGTCGGCCTGGGCGAAAGCCTGATTGATGCCGAGATCGGCGAACTGGAGAAGCTGAGCAATCCGGTCGTTGGCCTGGCCGCCCATGCCGGCAACGTGGATGTGCGCATCACGGCCAGCGCCGCCAGCGAGGCGGAGGCCGACGCGCTGATCGCCCCCATCGCCGCGCAACTTTACGCCAAATTTGGCGAGCACATCTACGGCGAAGGCAAGGTCACGCTGGAGGAGAGCGTGGCGCAGTTGCTGGCCGCGCGCGGGCTGACGTTGGCGATCGCCGAGACAGGCACGCAAGGGCGGCTGAACGCCCGCCTGGCGGTGCTGCCGCAAGCCGCACAAATCTATCGCGGCGCCTCGGCCCTCAACTCGGCACCTGTGGAGGACGAGGTGGCCCGCCTGCGCGCCGAGCGTCCGGCAGACATCAGCCTGGCGCTGCGCGTCACCGCTACTCCCGAGGAGAAACGCCTCGAAGTTGCGCTGCTCGACGCGCACGGCCTCAAAACCCATACACAGACGTACGGCGGCGCGCTGACCAACCTCAGCCAATGGGCCAGCACGGCGGCGCTCAACCAGGTGCGGCTGAGGCTTACGCGGCGTTGATGGCCGCTCCGGCAACACATTGGCTGTTCGAAGTTTGAAGTTACGGCTGGAAGCCACACGATGAAACCTGCGACGCTTTTTGCCTTGAGCCTTCTGCTGACCCTCTCCCTGCCGCCCGCCTCCCTCGGTCAGGCTCAACCCAGACCCTTCGGACTGCCGTTCGACACGCCACCCGGGCCGAACACCTGGCTGGTGGGGCAGATGTATGGCAACACCATCGGCGCTTACCGCTGGCGGCGCATCTGGTACGGCGCAGGCCAGGGCCTGCACTTCGGCATTGATTTCTCGGCGCGCTGCGGCACCCCGGTCGTCGCCATCGGCGACGGTGTGGTGACCAAGGTGGACGCCGCTGCGCACGGGGCCGGGCCGCACAACCTGATGATTGATCACCCCAACGGCTACGCCTCGTTCTATGGGCATCTGGTCGAGCGCGCCTCGGTGGAGGTCGGGCAGACGGTGAGGCGCGGCCAGCTCGTCGGCAAGACCGGCGACCCCGACCTGACGTGCAGCTCACGCCCGCACCTGCACCTCGAGATCCGCAGCGGCTATGACTATCGCGTGGCCTACAACCCGGTGACGCTGATCGAGGCGGATTGGGATTCGCTGATGCTGGCCGGCCCGTTCCAGCGCGGCTACCAGCGCGACCTGAACCACCCGCGCCGGTGGCAGTTCCCCGACGACCAGCCCGACGTGCGCTTCGGGGGCGACATTGTCAACGATTACGCGCGGCCCTGGCCACCGGACTGGCTCAACCGGTGAGGGGATTTGAGATTTGGAGTCGAAGGTTGAAGGTTCGTCTCCTGGCGCTTGGCGCTCTCATCGCTTCGCTTGCCGCCTGCGGAGGAACTGAGCCGCCTGTGCCGATAGCCGTCCCCTCAATCGAGGTAACGGCGGCGGTGGCCAGCCCGCCGGCGGCTGCGCCTCAACCGGAGACGCCGGTCGCTCCGCCGACGCCGCTTCGTTTCATCACGCCGGCGCCCACGCCTACGCCCGGCCCCTCGCTGCGCCCGCTTACCTTCAACGGCTGTTGCACGCAACCGTTCTGGTCACCGGATGGCGCGCAGGTCTGGTTCCTGGACAAGCCAAGCGAGACTCAGCCGGGCGGCGTATGGGGCGTGAGCGTTGCCGGCGGTTCACCGGACGGCACGCCACAATTCATCACCGACAAAATCGGCGTGTTCTCGCCGGATGCCACGCTGATCGCCTATCCCGAAGCCGGGCAGACCATCGTCGAGCGCGTGGCGACGGGCGAACGCTGGATTGTCCCCGCCGGGGGCCGCGCCATCATCTTTTCGCCGGACAGCGCGCTGATCGCCTGGCAGACAGCCTCCGCCTCCGCCAACTTCGACCGGCGGCTGGTGGAGATTTGGGCCTCCGGCTTCGACGGCAGCAATGCGCGCAAAGTGACCCAGGTCATCGGCGGCGGGCTGGCCGGCTGGTTCCCGGATAGCGCCCGCCTGCTCATCAGCGGGCGCGAGACCTTCGAGGCCGAGCCGTTCCTCGCCGTCGTCAACCTGGCCGACGGGGCACTGACCGGCGTGGCGCGCGGTCCCAACCTGCGCGGCGCGCTCGTCTCGCCCGGCGGCGGCTGGGTGGCCTACCAGGTCGCTTTCTCCGGCGATCTAAGCCGTGATGGATTGTGGATCGTGCGCGCAGACGGAAGTGAGGCGCGCCGGGTGCGCGCGTTTGGCGCGTACCGCTGGCGGACAGAAGGCCGCCTGTTGATTGTGCCGCTGGAGCTGAACCTGGGCAGCCACCGTCTCCTGGAAGTAAACGCCGCCACCGGCCGCCTGCACGAACTCACCGACCCGTATCAGACCGCGTTCCGTATCGCTGCCGGCGACTGGGCGCTCTCCCCCGACGGCAACCGCCTCGTCTTCGTCAACGCCGCCGACCGCAACTTGTGGCTGCTCGAGCTACCGCCCCCCTCACCCTGAAAACGCCATGGACAAACGTCAACGCCTGCACGCCGCCCTCACCGGCGATCCTGTAGACCGCCCGCCCGTCGCGCTGTGGCGGCACTTCCCTGTGGACGACCAGCGGCCCGACGATCTGGCCGCCGCCACGCTCGAGTGGCAAGCGCAATACGACTGGGACTTCGTCAAAGTTACGCCGGCCAGTTCATTCTGCCTGCGCGATTGGGGCTTTGCGGATGAGTGGCGCGGCAACCCGGAGGGCACGCGCGAGAAGACCGGGCGCGTGATTCATACGCCCGATGACTGGCTGGCCCTCACGCCCCTCGACCCGGAGACCGGCGCGCTCGGCGCACAGCTCGAGGCCCTGCGGCTGATCGGCATTGGGCTGCGCGGCGAAACTCCCTTCATCCAGACCATCTTCAGCCCGCTGAGCCAGGCGCGCAACCTCGTCGGGCCGGAGCACCTCCCCGTTCACCTGCGCCAGCACCCCGCACAACTGCGCCACGCGCTCGACGTCATCACCGAAACGACGGTGCGCTTCATCGAAGCGGCCCGACGCACCGGCCTGGATGGCATCTTCTACGCCATGCAATTCGCCAGCACGCGAATCTTCTCGCGCGCCGAGTACGAGGCGTTTGGCGAGCCTTACGACCGGCGCATCCTGCAGGCAGCGCAGGGGCTGTGGCTCAACCTCGTCCACCTGCACGGCGACGATGTGTTGTTCGACCTGGCGGCGCAGTATCCTGTGCCGATCCTCAACTGGCACGATCAGGAGACGCCGCCGACCCTGGCCGAGGGGCAGCGGCGCTTCGGGGGCGCGGTCTGCGGCGGTCTGTGCCAGTGGGAGACGATGGCTTACGGCACACCGGAGCAGGTGCGCGCCGAGGCCCGCGCCGCGCGCGCACAAACGGGGGAGCGGCGCTTTATCCTCGGCACCGGCTGCGTCACGCCCATCATCGCGCCCCGCGCCAACCTACGCGCCGCGCGGGAGAGCGTCGCTCCATAGCGAACGGCACCGAACACGCTCAAAGAGATCTCTGGCCTGCAACGACTCTCAGTGGGATCGGCCCGCTCGGTTTCTTCAGTGATCATTCATACCGCAGCGCCTGCACCACCTCCAGCCGCGCCGCCTGCCGGGCAGGGATGATGGCGGCCAGCGCCCCGAAGAGCAGGCCCGCCACGGTCGCCAGGACCAACCCCTCCGCCGAGAAGCTGTAATCCATCGGAAAGCCGAAGGCACTGAAGGCGTTGATGGCCATGTAGCCGAGATAGACGCCGGAGAGCAGGCCAAAGGCCGTGCCGATCGCCGCCAGGATCAAGGCCTCGGCCAGCACAATGGCGCGGATCTGGTTGCGGGTCGCGCCCACCGCGCGCAACATGCCGATCTCCCGCGTCCGCTCGATGACGCCGATGGCCAGCGTGTTCACCATCGCAATCAGCGAGGGGATGGCGAGGAACAGCAGCAGCACGTACATCCCCAGAAAGACCGAATCGAAGAGCTTGATGTTCTCGTCAATGTACTCCTGACCGACGATGAGCTTGAACTGCGGATAGGGCTTCAACGCTTCACGCAGTCCGGCCTCCACCGTCGCGGGGTCGGCGCCTGGCGCGCGGTTGACGCGCAGGAAAACGTCCTCGTTGCGGCCAAAATCGGCGGCGATGTTGGCCTGCGAGATGTACACGGTGGTCGTCTTCGCGTTCAGGTAATCGCTCGCCACCGCCACGATTTTGTATCGCGCCTCGCCGCCCGGCGTGAGCAGTTGTACTTCATCGCCGACGCTCAGCCCGGTGGTGGCTTTCAGCACGCCGTTGATGATGGCGTTGCGCCCGCTCGCCAGCGCGGCGTAGGCGGCGGCGCGGTCGCCCTCCAGAAAGTCGAGATCGCTGGTGGCCCGATACGTCTCCGGCTCGATACCCAGCACACCCACCGCGACGCCGTTGATCTCGCTGGTCGCAAAGCGCTGTGTGCTCACCACGCCCACGCCCTCCACCGCGCGCAGTTTATCCGCCAGCTCCGGGGCTGCCCCCACATTCACGCCCCACACCGCGATCGTCGGCGGCATGAGCAGGTAATCGCTGCTCAGCGTGTTCTTGAGCATGTTGATGAACGTGCCCGAGACGCTGGTGATGACACTCGAAGCCATGACCACAATCGCCAGCGCGATCATGGTGGTCGCGGCGGTCACTGCGGCGCGGGTGGGCTGACGCGCCAGGTTGCCCTCGGCCAGATGGGCCGTGCCGGCGCGCGCAAAGGCCAGCGTCAGCAACCGGCTGAACAGCCGCGCAATCGGCTGAACCAGCGCCGGCCCGATGAGCACCAGGCCCACGACGAACAGCAGCGCCCCGAGTGAGACCAGGCCGGTGTTCTCCAGCAGGATGGCGACGACGGCGAGCGCCACACAGACCGCGCCGGCCCAGAAGCCGAGGGTGGTCAACGGCTTGAAGATCGCCTCGCCCACGGCGGGCCGCAGCGCCTCCAGCGGCGCGACGCGGCTGGCGGCGCGGGCGGGCAGCAACCCGGCGAGGAGCGTGATGCCCACGCCCATCACCATTGAAACCACGACCAGCCCCACCGTGACGGCCGGCGACCCGACGTTGATGTTGATAAACTGCCGCCCAATGGCGTTAAAGCCGCTCACCGCCAGCCAGCCTAGCCCATAGCCCAGCAGCAAACCGAGCGCCGTGCCGATCATGCCCTGCAGCAGGCCCTCGGTCAAAATCAATGCCAGGATCGTCCGCTGACTGGCGCCGATGGCTCGCAACATGCCGATATCGCGCTTGCGCTCGGCCACGATGGTGCGGAAGGTGTTGAAGATGATGAAGCCGCCCATCAGCAGACCCAGCGTGCCGATAAAGTTCATGATGGTCTGACCGGTCCGGATGTTGGTCAGGATTTCGGCGCCGGCCTGAATGGCGCCGATGACGTAGTGCGTGCCCAGTGCTGCCCTAAGCGACTCTTCGATCTGCGCGCGGCGCGCGGCGTCGGTGGTGTCGAAATTCGCGTCAATGACGTTGACTTTGCCGGGCATGTTCAGGAGTCGTTGCGCATACGTCAGCGGCACGAGCACGGCTTCGGTGCCGGGCGTGCGGCGATGCGGCAGCAGGCCGACGATCGTCAGCCGGGCCACGCCGGTGGGAGTAGGCAGCTCGAGCTCATCGCCCAGGCCGACGTTGAGATCTTCGGCGAGCGAGCGCGAAATGACGGCCACGCCCTCTTCCTCGGCCGTGATGAAGCGCCCTTCTTCCACGTTGTAAAAACCCATCGTCCGCAGCGCTTCGGGGTCGCCGCCGACCAGCAAGACGGAAGCCACCCGGTCGGGCGTGGCAGGATCACGGTCGAAGTAATCGGAGGGCAGGTTAAGCGGGCGCTCCAGCTTCACCGTGACGGCCCGCACGCCCGGGACGCCGGCGACCGTGTCCGCCACCTCGCGCGAGAACGCCTCACCGGTCTTATGGGTGATGGTGGCGTCCGATTGCTCGGCGAGCGCCATGACGCTGGCCTGAAAGGCGTTGAGGAACGCGGGCAGCACGGTGTTCATGCCAAAAATGATCAGCACGCCGAAGACGATGGCCAGCGTCGTCAGCGCGGTGCGCAGCGGGCGACCGAAGAGATAACGAGAAGCCAGGGTGAGGTAGAACATACAACGCCTCCAGGATCACACGCGCTCAATTCGACTGCAAAGCCACGGCCTTCTCGCGCGGGATATGCACGTCCGCGGCGCGCCCGTCGGCGTTCAGCCGCGTCTCGTCCACCACGCTACCATCTTTCAAGAAGACGATCCGATCGGCGTACGCGGCGATGCGCGGGTCGTGCGTCACCATCACCACGGCGCGGCCCCACGCCTCCGAGGCCTGCCGCAGCAGACCGGCGATCTCATCCGCCGCGCGTGAGTCGAGGTTGCCGGTCGGCTCGTCGGCCAGGATGAGCTGCGGCTCGGCGACCAGCGCGCGGGCGATGGCGACGCGCTGTTGCTGGCCGGCGGAGAGCTGATCGGGCCGGTGATGCAGCCGATTGCTCAGGCCGACCTTGATCAGCCACTCGCGGGCTTTGGCCCGGGCGAGGGCGAGCGCAGTCCCATCAAGCGTAAGCGGCAGCGCGGCGTTCTCGACGGCGGTCAGCACCGGGATCAGGTTGAAGAACTGAAAGACGAAGCCGATCTTGCGCCGGCGCAGCTCGGTGAGGCGCGTGTCGTTGAGGGTCGAGAGGTCGGTGCCATCAATCAGCACACGGCCCGAGGTGGCGCGATCCAGCCCACCGAGCAAATGTAGCAGCGTGGATTTGCCGCAGCCGCTCGGCCCCATCACTGCCACGAACTCGCCGGCGTCCACTGCCAGGCTCACATGGTCGAGGGCGGTAACCGCCGTCTCGCCGGAGCCGTAAATCTTGGTCAGGTTTTCAGTACGAACGAGGGACATCGGGCACTCCTTCAGTACGAACGAGGGACATCGGGCACTCCTTATGAATCCTCCGGCCGGCTATGACATCGGGCGTCGTTCACACCCCAACGACTCACCGGTTTCCGCTGTTTATGCTTCTACCTTTTTAGGTCTGCCTCGCGGCTTCGCTCCCGGTTCGGGCAGTGGCTGCCGCCTGATCTCGTCCAACCGGGCCTCGATCATATCCAGCCAGCGCACATCGGCCTCCAGGTGCATCACAGCTTTGTCGAACAGCAGCATCTTGGCCAGTTCCTGCTTGGGGTTGCAGCCACGGCGGCGGGCGGTGACCGCGTGCAGGTCCTGATAGAGCCGAGTACGCTGGTTCTGGATGAGCTTGTACGGATCGGCCTCGCCCGTCAGCAACGCCACCATCAGCTTCAGGAAGAACTCATCGCGGTTGTGTTCGCGCCCGACACCGGAGGCGAACCAGGCGATTAGCTCGGCATGGCCGTCCCGTGTGATGGCGTAGATGCGCTTCTCCGGCCCACCGCCCTGCTCCACGGCCTCTTCGGTCACCAGGCCGGCGTCTTCCAGCCGGGTCAGCGTGGTATACACCTGGGCCGGCTTCACATCCCAATTCTGCTCACCGCCTACGAGCGCCTCGAAGGCGGCGTGCAGTTCATAACCGTGCCGGGGGCGTTGAGCCAGCAGGCCAAGAAGGGCAAAGCGGACAGACATTGAAAACTGTTCTACATGTTTATAGTTACGCAACAAACACTAAAACGAGTAACTAGATTTGTCAACGGACAGCAGGCTGACAACGATGCGGATAGACTGTGTCTGCTTTGAGCGCGAACACAAGCAAAATCTCGCCACCCTGGATGGCTACGCGCAAAACTTTATGGGGTGGCTGACTCTAGGTCACGCAGCCAGCGGCCAACCAGCATCAAAGTGAAGGCGCTCGCCAGCACCAGCCCGATCAACATCGAAACGGTCAGGACAAGCACGCTGCCGAGGGCGACCTGCTGCCACGAGCCGTTGCTCGCTTGGGTGAGCAGCCCGGCGCCAAGCGAGGCGACGATCACATTCCCATTCCAGAGGCCATGCAGCAGCACCGCACCCAGGTAAGCCCCCAAAGCGCGCAGCCAGCACCCGCTGAATAACTGGCCAATGCCCCACCCCACCACTGCGGAAGCGCAAACATGCATCACCGTCGTCCCCAGCCGGCCAATCACAAAGCCGACCCACTGTTCGCGCCCCACGTTGGCGGAGTTGAGGCAGGCTTCGAACAGAGCAAAACCCAGCCCGCCCAGCGCCCCACCCACGAAGGCTGCCATCGGCGTCAGCCGGCGACGCCCCAGAACCCAGACGCCGATCGGCTTGAGCAGCTCTTCGATGAGGGGGACGACGACTGAGGCAACGACGAGCAGGCCGGCGACGATGTAGGGTCGCGTGAGCCATTCCAGAAGCCGTGCGGAATTGGCCAGCGCCAGCGGGTTACGCGCCAGCCGACTCAATGCACGGAAGTCGTCGGGCGCGAATGTGGCTAATGCCGCCAGGCCAACCGTTGCCAGCGCCACCACCACCGCCCCCTGCACCAAGAGGGAGAGCGTGGTCGCGAGCCAGCTTCCGCTGATCAGATGTCCCCAGGCACGCAACTGGCTCAGGCCGGGCCAGCCATCCGTGATGAGCGCCAGGAGCGCCGCCGCAAAAGTCAGCAGGGTCAGCCATAAGAGCGGCTCGCGCAACACCAGCGGCAGGCCGTGCGCACCGGATAGGAGCTGGCCGCTGATTAACGCCGCCGGCGCCGCGAGCAGAGCCAGGCCGATCCACCAGCGCCGCGTGCGCCACGGCCTGGGCGCTGCGCCCCGCATCCGTAACCAGGCTTGCCAGAGCAGGGGCGCGCCCAGCAGCGCCAGCGCCGCCAGCGCCGCCGAGGCCGAGGCCAGGCCGCTCATCTGCGGCCCGAACAGCGCCAGGAGCGCTACAAAAACCGCCGCGCTCAGGCCAGCCGCCAGCCCAATCGCCCCAAAGATCAACACTAAAGTTGCGCAGCCGGCGCCGGCTACTATCTGCGGTGTTACGCTATGCTCGGTGGTCAGCTCCAGGCTCATGTCCGTCATTGTAGCAAACGCCTCCGCGCTAAACCTTCAGGCCGGGCCGATGATAGAATGCGCAGCGGAAACCACCATGACGATTGACCTCTCCGTCGCCTATGCCCGGGCGCTCGACGCCGAAGACGAGCTGGCCCGCTTCCGCGCCGAATTCGTCTTCGATGACCCCGACCTGATCTACCTGGATGGCAACTCGCTGGGCCGATTGCCGAAACGCAGCGCCGAGCGTTTGCGCGCGGTGGTGGAACATGAGTGGGGCCGACGCCTGATCCGCAGTTGGAACGAGGGCTGGCTCACCGCCCCACAGCGCGCCGGGGCCGCCCTGGCCCCGCTCATCGGCGCACAGGCGGACGAGGTCATCGTCACCGACTCGGTCTCGGTGAATTTCTACAAGCTCGTGCTGGCCGCATTGCGCGCCCGGCCGGAGCGGCGCGTCCTGGTCACCGACGACCTCAACTTCCCCTCCGACCTCTACCTGATGCAGGGCATCGTCGCGGCGCTCGGGCCGACGTATCAACTCAGAGTCGTCCACTCGGAAGATGGACAGACCGTGAGCACGGAGGCACTGGCCCAAGCGCTCGGCCCGGAGACGGCGCTGCTGACCCTATCGCACGTTGCCTTCAAGAGCGGCTTCCTCTACGATCTGCCCGCCCTGACGGAGCGCGCTCACCGCGTTGGGGCATGGGCCTTGTGGGATCTGAGTCACTCGGCCGGGGCGGTCCCAGTGGCCCTCAACGCCGCGCAGGTCGAGCTCGCTGTAGGCTGCACCTACAAGTATTTGAACGCCGGGCCGGGTGCGCCGGCTTTTCTCTACGTCCGCCGCGATCTGCAAGAGCAACTGTTCAACCCGATCTGGGGCTGGTTCGGGCAGCGGCAGCAGTTCGAGATGAACCTGGAATATGCGCCGGGGCCGGGCCTGCAACGTTTTCTGGTGGGCACACCGGGCATCCTCTCGCTGGCGGCGGTGGAGCCGGGCGCGGCGCTGCTGCGCGAGGCCGGGATCGAGCGCCTGCGGGCCAAGTCGGTGCGGCAAACCGAATATCTGATCGCCCTCTGGGAGGCCGAGTTGCAACCGCTGGGCGTGACGCTCAACGCGCCGCGCAACCCGGCGCAGCGCGGCGCACATGTCGCGCTTGGCCACCCGGAAGGCCTGCGCCTCAGCCGCGCCCTGATCGAGGAGATGAACGTCATCCCCGATTTCCGTTACCCCGACAACCTCCGCCTCGGCCTGGCCCCGCTCTACACCTCCTTCAGCGACATTCACGAGGCCGTCCGCCGATTGAAGCATGTGCTGACGGCCAGGCTGTATGAGAAATACCCGCGCGAGCGGCCGGAGGTGACGTGACGGTTTTACCTGGACACGCCGCTGGCGATGTCGCGGCGATGGCCACCCCTCCGGCAGAAAGACCGACGTAGCTAAAGCCTCATCCACCAGCTCCAAAACCGCGGCCAGCGCCATCGCCACCCATTCGGCTTCGCCGCTCGTCTCCGCATCGAACAGGGCACGGCTAGAAGCCGCGCGATGGGGTGTATCCAAGATCACGCAGCACGGTGAGGGCGGCGTGGTAACCGCACATCCCGTGCACGCCGCCGCCGGGAGGGGTCGAGGACGAACACAGATAAATACCCTTGGCCGGCGTCGCATAGGGGCGGTACAGAACAGGCCGGGCGAAGTGCTGCAACATATCTTGCACACCGCCGTTGATGTCGCCGCCGACGTAGTTGGGGTTATACGCCTCCATTTGCGGCGCGTTGAAGGTGTGCCGCGCCAGAATCAGGTCGCGAAAGCCGGGCGCGAAGCGTTCCACCTGCGCCTCGATGGCGGCGGTCATGTCCACCGGCGAGCCGTGCGGGACGTGGCAATACGCCCAGGCCGTGTGTTGACCGGCGGGCGCACGCGCCGGGTCGAAGAGTGATTGCTGCGCGAGCAGCACGAAGGGACGCTCGGCATGTTCGCCGCGCCAGGCCGCGCGTTCGGAAGCCGCGATCTCTGCGAACGAGCCGCCCAGGTGGACGACCGAACAGCGCGCGGCCCCCTGCGCCCGCCACGGGATGGGGCCGGACAACGCCCAATCAATTTTGAAAACGCCGGGGCCATAGCGGAAGCGCCGGAGGGTGCGTTGATAGCTGGCGGGGAAGCGGTGGCCGGCGATCCGAAGCAGCGCGCGCGGCGTCACGTCGAACAGCGCAATCCGGTGCGGCGGCAGCTCGTCCAGCGAAGCGATCGGCCAGCCGGTGACGATCTCGCCGCCGAGCGCACGCAGCCGGTTCGCCAGCGCATTGACAAAGTTTTGTGAACCGCCTCTGGCGAGCGGCCAACCCACGGCATGCGCGCCGCTGCCCAACACCACGCCGAAGGCGCTGGTCAGTGGCTGTTCGAGTGGCAGCAACGAGTGAGCGGCCATGCCGGCGAAGACGGCGCGCGCACGTTCACCGCGAAACAGCGTCCGCGCCAGTGTGTGCGCAGGGCTGAGGGCGCGCAGGCCAAATTGAACCAAAGCGAGGGGATGGCGCGGCGGCAGCGGCGTCGGACCGAGCAGGTCGTGCGTGATGGCCGGCCAGTTCGCGACGACCGGCCCCACCAGCCCGCGATAGGCGGCTGAATCCGGGCCGAGGGTCGCCGCCGTCGCGTCCACGCCGGCCAACGGATTCGCAGCGTCATGTTCGACGATCACTGCCGTTCCGTCATCCAGTGGATGAGCGCAGGAAGCCTCGGGATAAACCATCTCCAGGCCGTGTTCGGCCAGAGGCAATGTGCGGAAAAAGGGCGAAGAGACGCCCAGCGAGAGGATGGTCGCGCAAACATCGTGCGTGAAGCCGGGCAGGGTCAGCGCCGCCGAGCGGCAGCCGCCGCCAATGGTCTCCTGCCCTTCGATGACCAGCACCGACAGGCCGGCGCGCGCCAGCACAATCGCCGCCGCCAGGCCGTTGGGGCCGGAGCCGACAATGATGGCTTCAGCGTGTTGGTTTGACATCCGCCGCGAGGCACCGGAGCCATGGGGTGAACATAGACATTGCGGAAATCATATCACCCCGCCAGGTGCGCCTCAGATATAATCTGCTCAACACCTCAGGCCATGGGAGTACAACTTGAGACCATTGCGCGGCTCCATCGTTCCCGTCGTTACCCCATTTCGGGACGGCCGGGTGGATGAGACGGCGCTGGGCCGGCTCATCGAGTGGCAGATTGCGAGCGGCAGCCACGGCCTCAGCGTGACGGGCACCACTGGCGAACCCGGTTCCCTCACGCTCGATGAGCGCAAGCGCGTCATCGCCGCTGCGAAGGAGGCCGTGGCCGGGCGCGTGCCCTTCATCCCCGGCACCGGCTCCACCAATCACGCCGAAACGCTCGAGCTCACGCGCTATGCAGAGAGCCTGGGCGCGGATGCCGTCCTGCTCATCACACCCTACTACAGCCGCCCGTCGCAGGAGGGCCTGTTCCGCCACTTCGACGCCGTCGCCAAGAGCACCGGCCTGCCCGTCATCCTCTACAACATCCCGGGCCGCACCGCCGTCAACCTCGAAATCGAGACGGTGGCGCGGCTCAAGGACGCCAATCCCAACATCGTCGGCGTGAAGGAGTCCAACAAGGACTTCGAGCACATCAACCGCCTGCTACACAAAATGGGCCGCGAGTTTCACGTCTACTCCGGCATCGAGCTGTTGTGCTTCCCCATCCTGGCGATCGGCGGCGCGGGCTACATCAGCGCCACCGGCAATCTGCTGCCGAAAGAAGTGGCCGGCCTCTACGATCTGGTCGTGGCTGGGCGCTGGGTGGAGGCGCGCGAGCTGCACTATCGGCTGTTGCCCCTCAACGACGCCGTCTTTATCGAGATCAACCCCGTGCCGGTCAAGACCGTGCTGGGCTGGATGGGCCGGTGCCGCCCGGAGGTGCGCTTGCCGCTGGCCCCCCTCTCCCCGACGAACGAGGCGAAGCTGCGCGAGATCGCGGCGCAGTATGGGCTGACGAGAGAGCAGAGATTGGTGATCGGTGACGATTGAATCTCCCATCTCAAATCTCCTTACTTGAAACCCACATGGCCATCAACGAAATCGTTGAAGTCAACGGCCTCACCCTGGCATACCGCGAGTGGCCGGGCGAGCGCGGGCCGCTCCTTTGCCTGCCGCATCTCACCGGGCACAAGGGCAGCTTCCAGTGGCTGGCCGAGCGTCTTGCGCCGGCATACCGCGTGCTGGCGCTCGACCTGCGCGGGCGCGGCGACAGCGCCAAGCCGGCCGAGGGCTACGGCTTCGCCTATCACGCCCGCGACGTGCTGGCCCTCGCCGACGCGCTGGGCTGCGGGACGTTCACGCTCGTTGGCCATTCCTTCGGCGCAACAACGGCGGTCTACCTCGCCTCCATCCGGCCCGATCGCGTGCAGGCGATCGTGATGCTGGACGGCGGAGCCGACCCGAAAGACTCGGCGCTCAAGGCCATGTACCCAACCATTCACCGCCTGGGCCACGCTTATCCCTCTCTCGCCGACTACCTCGCCGCGCAGCGAGCTGCGCCCTACTTTCAACCCTGGAGCGCTGCGCTGGAGGCCTACTTCACCGAGGACGCGGAAACTCGCTCCGACGGGCAGGTCTGGTCGAAATCGTCCGCCGAGGCCATCGCCCACGACATGGACCTGCATTTCCTGTACTGCATGTGCCTGCACTTCCCGAACCTGCGCTGCCCGGCCCTGTTCGTCCGCCCCAAGCTGGGCCTGCTGGGCGAGAAGGGCCACGTCTTTAGCGAAAGCGAAGCCGCGGCTATCGTGCGCCACATCCCTAACTGCCGCCGCGTGGACGTGCCCGGCGTCAACCACTACACCATGCTCATCCACGATAACCCGCCCGTCGTGGAACCCATACGAATGTTCTTGGAGGGGTGCGAAATCCAGGAGCAAGCATGAAGATTGCCCGCTTCGCTGCCGACGGCCGCGTGCTCGAAGGAACCGTCCGCGCCGATGGTTGGCTGGAGACGGTGGAGGGCCGCGCCTATGACCCGGAGGCAGTGACCTGGCTGCCGCCCGTTGCGCCGGGCAAGGCCATCGGCCTGGCGCTCAATTACCGCGACCACGCCGCCGAGTTGAAGCTCGACCTGCCGCCCGTGCCGGTGTTGTTCAACAAAATGCCCAACACCTTCATCGGCCACCGAGGCAGGATCGTCGCGCCGCCGAACATCGCGTACATGCATTACGAGAACGAACTGGTCGTCGTCATCGGCCAGCGCTGCCGACGGGTGAAGGCCGCCGAGGCCTTGCGCATGGTGCGCGGCTACACCATCGGCAACGACGTGACCATCCGCGACTTCGTGATGAACTACTACCGCCCACCGGTGAAGGCCAAGGGCTGGGACACCTTCGGCCCGCTCGGCCCGTGGCTGGTCACCGCCGACGACCTCCCCGACCCCGGCAACCTGCACCTCCGCACCTATGTCAACGGCGAACTGCGGCAGGAAGGCCACACACGCGATTTCATCTACAGCGTGCCGCAGCTCATCGAATACATCACGGAGTTCATGACCCTTGAGCCCGATGACCTGATCTGGACGGGCACGCCGAAGGGCATCTCGCCCATCCGCCCCGGCGATCGGCTGAGATTGGAGATCGAGGGGATTGGGGTGTTGGAGAATGAGGTTGTCAGTGAAGGCTGATGACCAATGACTAATGACCAATGACTAATGACTGGAGGCGGGCATGGCAATGGAACTGGAAGATTTCGAAGTCCTTCGGCTGGCCGAATCTCTGGCAGATGAAATCTGGCCTCACGTCATTGGCTGGGACGTTTTCGCGCGGGATTCAGTTGGAAGCCAGTTGACAAGGGTTGTGGATTCAATCGGGGCGAACATCGCAGAGAGCCACGGGCGGTTTCACTCTGGCGAGAAGATCAATCCCCTGTGCTACGCGCGTGGCAGCTTGTTCGAGACGAAATACTGGCTCAATCGTTGCCGCGCGCGACGTTTGCTAAAGCCGGAACTGGTGAGCGGTTATGCGGAGCGTCTGACGGAGATCGCGCGTCAGATCAATCGCTTCACAAAACACCTCAAGGGTCATCGCTCTGACTCGACCAAACCCACTCGCGCCGTTCGCGAGCCGGCTATCGAGTATATCGTCCGTGACGATGACGACGAGCTAATCTTCACCGACGCCGATTTCCAATGGCTCAACGCATAAACGCTCAGTCATCAGTCATCAGTCATCAGTCATCGATCATCAATCATCAGTCATGATCCACCACTTCATCAACAACCAATTCGTTGCCTCCCTCGGCGAAGAGACGTTCGAGACGCTGAACCCGGCCACCAACCAGCGGCTGGAGACGGTGGCGAGCGGTATGCCCGCCGACGTGGACCGGGCGGTGAAGGCGGCCCGGGCGGCCTTCGATTCCGGGCCGTGGCCGAAGATGAAGCCGGAGGCCCGCAGCCGGAAGCTGCGCCAGATCGCCGACCTGATCGAGAAGCGCGCCGACGAAATCGCCGAGGTCGAGATTGCCGACTGCGGCGTGCCGGTCAGTCAGATCAAGGGCGGCGCGATCCCGCGCGCGGCCTATAACTTCAGCTACTTCGCCGATATGACCTACCGCGTGACCGGCGAGAGCTACCCGGTGGAAGGCGCGTTCCTCAATTACTCGATCCGTCGCCCGGTGGGCGTGGCCGGCCTGATCACGCCATGGAACGTGCCATTCATGCTCGAGACGTGGAAGGTTGCACCGTGTCTGGCCTTCGGCAACACCTGTATCCTCAAGCCCGCCGAGTGGGCGCCGCTTTCCGCCAACAAGCTGGCCGAAATCATCCAGGAGGCCGATCTGCCGCCGGGCGTCTTCAACGTCGTGCACGGCTTCGGCGAGACCGCCGGCGCGCCCCTCGTCGCACACCCCGGCGTCAACGTCATCTCCTTCACCGGCGAGACCACCACCGGGCAGGCCATCATGCGCAACGGCGCAGACACACTCAAGCGCTTCTCGATGGAGCTCGGCGGCAAGTCGCCCACCATCGTTTTTGAAGATGCGGATCTGGAACGCGCGCTCGACGGCACGATTTTCCAGATCTACTCGCTCAACGGCGAGCGCTGCACCGCCGGCTCGCGGCTCCTCATTCAAGAGTCAATCCACGACGAATTTGTGGCGAAGCTGGCCGAGCGGGTGCAACGCATCCGGATCGGCCCGCCGCAGGACCCGGCCACCGAGGTCGGCCCGCTAATCCACCCGGAGCACTGGCAGAAGGTGCGCGGCTATATGGACCTCGCGCGCGAGGAGGGCGCGACGGTGCGCGTGGGCGGCGAGCGGCCCGTCGGCTTCCCGGAGGGCAACTACTTTGCGCCGACGCTCATCACCAACGTGCGCAACGAGATGCGCGTGGCGCAGGAGGAAATCTTCGGCCCGGTGCTGGTCGTCATCCCGTTTAGGGAGGAGGCCGAGGCGATTCGCATCGCCAACGACGTGAAGTACGGCCTGGCCGGCTACGTGTGGACACGCGACATCGGACGTGGGCATCGCGTCGCACAGGCGTTAGAATCAGGCATGGTGTGGGTCAACTCGCACAACGTGCGCGATCTGCGGACGCCGTTCGGCGGCAGCAAATACAGCGGCCTCGGGCGCGAAGGCGACCACTACAGCTTCGAGCTGTACACGGAGCTCAAGACGATTCATGTGGCGATTGGCGAGCATCACATCCCGAAGTTTGGAAAGTAGAGATTGGGAGCTAGGCAATCTCCAATCTCTGACTCCCAGCAAATGAGGAGAGCGACCATGGCACTGGCCGATTCCCCGGCGACGAAAGTGAAACCCAACGGTCTAGGCTCCGGCGCACGGCGCGGCGAGCAGGTGTTGCAGCGACTGCGCGAACAGCCGCCGGCGATCTGGTACCGGGGCGAGCGGGTGAAGGACCCAACCCGCCACCCGACGCTGAGGAACGGCGTGCACTCGCTGGCGCGGCTGTACGACCTCCAGTGGGAAAAGGCCGAGATCTGCCTGTACGACTCACCGACCACGGGCAACAAGGTCAACCGTTCGTTCATGCTGCCGACCACTCAGGATGAGCTGCGCTCGATCAGCCGCGCGATGAAGGTCTGGGCCGACGCCACCTTTGGCATGATGGGCCGCGCGCCCGATTACCTCAACCGCGCGCTGGCCGGCTACGCCGCCGGCGCCGCCTTCCTGGCCGAGGCCGACCCGCGCTTCGGCGCGAATGCGCGCCGCTACTATGAGTACGTGCGCGAGAACGACCTGTGCCTGACACACACCCTCATCACCCCGCAGGCCAACCGCGCCGTGAACACCGCCAGGCAGGCCGATCCGTTCCTGGCGGCGCGCATCAAGGAAACGACCGACGCCGGACTGGTGATCCGCGGCTGCCGCATGCTGGCCACGCTGCCCCTCTCCGACGAGATCATGGTCTTTCCCTCCACGCTGCTCAAGAACCAGGAGGAGGACGCGCCGTATGCCTTCGGCTTCTGCATCCCCAACCATACGCCCGGGCTGAAGTTCATCTGCCGCGAGAGCTTCGACTATGGCCGCTCGCGCTACGACCATCCGCTCGGCTCGCGCTTCGAGGAGATGGATGCAGTCGTGGTCTTCGACGACGTGTTCGTGCCATGGGAGAACGTCTTCCTGTACCAGGACGTTGCCCGTTGCAACCAGGCCTACGCCCGCACCGGCGCCGTCGTCAACATGAGCCATCAGGTCGTGGTCAAGAACATCGCCAAGACCGAGTTCCTGCTCGGGCTGGCACATCTGATGGTGCAGACCATCGGCGTGGAGGGCTTTCAGCACATTCAGGAGAAGCTGGCCGAGATCTGGGTGAACGCGGAGACGATGAAGGCCTTTCTGCGAGCGGCGGAGGCCGAGGCCGCGCTGGATGAGTGGGGCGTGATGCGGCCCGCCTGGGACCCGCTCGACGCGGCGCGCAACCTGTATCCGCGCCTGTACCCGCGCATGATCGAGATCCTTCAGCAGATCGGGGCGAGCGGCTTCATGGCGACGCCAACCGAGGCCGACGTCACCGGGCCGCTGGCCGAGGACATCCGGAAATACTATCAGGCCGCGCGCGCCGACGCCTTCGAGCGCATCCCGATCTTCCGCCTGGCCTGGGATACGGCGCTCTCGGCCTTCGGCGCGCGGCAGGTGCTGTACGAGCGTTTCTTCTTCGGCGACCCGGTGCGCATGGCCGGCGCGCTCGTCGCCAACCATCAGTCGCAGCTCAACCAGCACATGGAGCGGGTGCGCGAGTTCCTGAAACAGGCCCGAGACGAAGCGGGCGGGCAAGTGAGTGACTGAGCGCGCCGGGACGCGCGCGCAGCTGCCTCCCCCAGCCCGCCCGTACAGCGGCGAAGTCCGATGACCCTCGACCCTCGCACGTTTCGCAACACGCTCGGCCTGTTCGCCACCGGCGTCACCGTCGTCATCGCGCAGGCCGGCGACGAGGTGCACGCGATGACGGCCAACGCAGTCTCGTCGCTCTCGCTCGATCCGATGCTGGTGCTGTTCTGCCCGAGCAAGAAGGCGCGCCTGGCACAGTCACTCGAGACGATGACGGGCTTCAGCCTGAACATCCTGCGCGACGAGCAGCAGGCGCTTTCGACGTATTTCGCCGGAGGCTGGAAGGGGTCGGCCCCGCCGCCCTTCCGCTTTGTGCCCGCCGAAGCAGCGCCGCGGCTGGAGGGATCGCTCGCCTCCATCCACTGCGAGAAGTATCAGGTCGTGGAGGGTGGCGACCACTGGATTGTGATCGGCCGGGCGGTCGCGCTGCATCAGGGCGTCGAACCACGCCGGCCCCTGCTCTTTTACGGCGGTCAGTACCGCAGCGTGGATTTCGCCACGGGTGCGCCCGCGCCGGATTTGACAGATGTACAGGACGAGCCGGCGCAAATCTTTTATGAGCCATGGTAAGCAACACATTGTCCTTCAACATCACCCGCTGCGCGCACGCCGAGCTGCGCGTCACCGACCTCGAGGCGGCGCGCGACTTTTACGTGGGCGCGCTCGGCCTGTTGGAGATTGAACGCGACGATGACCGCCTCTACCTGGGCGGCCTGGAGGAGCGCGACAAATACAGCCTCCTCCTGCGCCGGGCCGAGAGCGCCGGGGTCGGCCACCTCGCCTTTCGCGTCGCCGCCGAGTCCGACCTCGACGCGCTGCATGCGCTGTACACAGGCGCCGGCCTACCTACGCGCTGGGTGGCGCCGGATACGCTGGAGCGCGGGCAGGGCCGCGCGCTGCGCGTGCAGGACCCGAGCGGCCTGCCGGTCGAGTTCTTCCACAGGATCGAGCAGCGCGAGCGCAAGCTGCAGCACTTCCACGAGTATCGCGGCGCTCACGTGATGCGCCTCGACCACTTCAACTGCCAGGTGCCCGAAGTGCAGCAGGCCTACGATTGGTGGACACGGAAAATGGGCTTCTACCTGTCCGAGTACACCGTCAGCGATCCGCCCGGCCCGGAGCGGTTGTGGGCGGCCTGGCTGCACCGCAAGCAGAACGTCCATGATCTGGCGCTGATGAACGGCCTCGGCCCGCGGCTGCATCACATCGGGATGTGGCTGGCGGATACCGGGAGCGTGCTGCGCGCTTGTGACATCCTGGCGGCGCTGGGTCGGGTCGGCGCCATCGAGCGCGGCCCCGGGCGCCACGGGCTGAGCAACGCCTTCTTCCTGTATCTGCGCGACCCGGATGGCAACCGCCTCGAGCTGTACACCAGCGACTACCTGATCCCCGACCCCGACTTTGCGCCGATCAAATGGACGCTGAGCGACCCGCGCCGCGCCACCTTCTGGGGCCACTACGCGCCGCGCAGCTGGTTCGAGGAAGCGTCGTTGTGCGAGGACATCCTCACCGGCGAGCTATTACCTACGCGCGAACCGATGATGGCCGGCACACCCGACTTCGTCACCTAAGCCCGTTGAGCCGTGAATGGAGATAAAATTCGTGCCTATTCGTGCCCATTCGTACCCATTCGTGCCCATTCGTGTTCCTTCGTGTTCACTCTACTCATTCGTGGCAAAATACAGCTATGGACAAAACGCCCGATCAACACTTGGCTGAGTTTGAAGCCCGCATTGCGCGCGGCGAAAAGATCGAGCCGGGCGACTGGATGCCCGACGCCTATCGCCAGCAGCTCATCCGCATGATCTCGCAGCACGCGCACAGCGAGGTCGTCGGCATGTTGCCGGAAGGGGCGTGGATCACCAGCGCGCCCAGCCTGCGCCGCAAACTTATTCTGATTGCCAAAGTGCAGGACGAGGCCGGGCATGGGCAGTACCTGTACCACGCGGCGGAGACGCTCGGCGTCACGCGCGAAGAGATGCTCGACGCTCTGCTGACGGGCAGGGCCAAATACTCCAGCATCTTCAATTACCCGACGCTCACCTGGGCCGATATCGGCATGATCGGCTGGCTGGTGGACGGCGCGGCCATCAAGAACCAGACCATGCTCGCGCACTGCTCCTACGGCCCGTACTCGCGCGCCATGGTGCGCATCTGCGCCGAAGAGGCCTTTCATCAGAAACAGGGCAAAGAGATGATCGTCAAATACGCCGGCGGCACACCCGCCCAGCGCGCCATGGCCCAGGACGCGCTCAACCGCTGGTGGTGGCCGGCGCTGATGATGTTCGGCCCGCACGACGCCGACTCGCCCAACTCACCGCAGCTCATCCGCTGGCGGATCAAGACCAAGACCAACGACGAGCTGCGCCAGGAGTTCGTGGACGAGATGGTTCCCGAATTCCACGCCATCGGCCTGCGTATCCCGGACGCCGATCTGAAATTCGATGCCGCCGCCGGCCACTGGCGCAGCGGCCCGATTGACTGGGATCACTTCTGGCAAGTGGTGAAGGGCAACGGCCCGATGAATCAGGAGCGGCTGGCCGCGCGCCGCCAGGCCCACGAGGCCGGTCGCTGGGTGCGCGAGGCGCTGGCCGCCTACGCCGAGAGACACAAGAACTGAACGGGTTGCGTGGTTCGTCACGCAACCCGCACGCCGTACCCCGCCCGACGAATTCGCCTACGCGCCCATGGACACCCAATGGCCCCGCTGGGAGGTGTTCAAGCAGGATGAGCCTGGGCAGCCGCATCGAGCCATCGGCAGCATTCACGCGCCGGATGCCGAGATGGCGCTGCTCATCGCCCGCGACGTGCACGTGCGCCGCCCGGACTGTGCGAGCCTGTGGGTCGCCCGCGCCGACGACATCCTTTCGCTGACCGCCGAAGAAATCGCCGCCGCCCCGAACTGGCACGTCGAAGATATCCCGCCGGACGCGCCGGCGCAGCGTTACCTCATCTTCCAGAAAACGTCGCAGCGGCGGGCGATGGTCTTCGTCGCGCACGTGGGGGAGGTAGAGGCGCGCACGCCGCGCGAGGCGCTGCGCCTGGCGCTGGAGCGTTACCCGGCCAGCCGGGTCTTCGTCTGGTGGGCGGTCCCGGCCAGCGCCGTCACCCGCAGCGAGGCCGGCGTAGAGGCTAGCTGGTTTGCGCCGGCCAAAGAAAAGACCTATCGCCAGCAATCGTTCTACGGCGACGTGGGCGGCCTGCGGCGCAAACTGCGCGAACGTGATGCGCCGACCCAAGAACAGGGTAATGAATGAATGCCCTTGACTCCGCCCTGGCGGCCCGGCTGCTGGCCCTGGGTGATGACGAACTGATCCTCGCCCACCGCAACTCCGAGTGGACGGGCCACGCGCCGATCCTGGAAGAGGATATCAGCCTGGCCAACATCGCGCAGGACGAGCTGGGCCACGCGCAACTGTGGTACGGCCTGCATCAGGCGCTCACCGGCTGGGCTCCGGACGCGCTGGCCTTCTTCCGCGACGCGGCGGACTGGCGCAACGTGCAGCTCGTCGAACTGCCGAAGGGCGACTGGGCCTTTACGATGCTGCGTCAGTTTCTATTCGACGCTTACGAGCTGGCGTTGCTCGCGCGGCTGGCCGAGAGCCAGCACGAGGGCGTCGCACAGACAGCGGTGAAGATTCACAGGGAGGAGCTGTACCACCACCGACACAGCAGCGCCTGGGTCAGGCGGCTGGGTCTGGGGACGGAGGAGAGCCACCGTCGGATACAGTCAGCGCTGGACGAGCTCTGGCCATACACGGCGCAGCTCTTCACCCCGGAGGCCGAGGAGGCTATTCTGGTGCCGGCCGGCATTACGCCGCCGCTGAGCGAGATCCATGCGGCGTGGATGGCGAACGTGCGGCCCTGGCTGGAGGCTTCCGGCCTGGCCGTCCCGCCCACAACCACCTTCAGCCCGCGTCACGCGCCGCAACGCGCGGCGCACACCCCGCACCTGGCCGCCCTGCTGGCCGAGATGCAAAGCGTCGCCCGCAGCGACCCCGAGGCGGAATGGTGAACGCACCAGGCAGGGGGCACGCCGCCGGCGCCGTTGGATAGGGGGCGCCTGGGCGCCGATCGCCCAACCCCCTTCACGTCCCGCCCCTCGCTTCCGGTTTGAGATACACCACCGCCAACGGCGGCAGGGTGAGCAGCAGCGAGCAGGGCTGGCCCTGCCAGGGCAGCGCGTCAGCGGGCAGGCCGCCGGCGTTGCCCATGTTGCTGCCGCCGTAGAGCGCGGCGTCGCTGTTCAGGATTTCGCGGTAGAAGCCGGGGAGGGGCGCGCCCACGCGGTAGCCGGTGCGCGGCACGGGCGTGAAGTTCGCCACCACCACCACGCACTCGCGCTTGTCTTTGGCGTAGCGGATGAAGGAGACGGTGCTCTGATCCACATCGTGGAAATCCACCCATTGGAAGCCGTCCCAGTGGAAGTCCACCTCGTACAGCGACGGCTCGGCGGCGTAGAGCGCGTTCAGGTCCTTCATAAAGCGTTGCATCTGCGCGTGACGGGGCCTCTCCAGCAGATGCCAGTCCAGCCCGGTTTGGAAGTTCCACTCGTTCCATTGAGCGAACTCGCCGCCCATGAAGTTGAGCTTCTTGCCGGGGAAGGCGAACATGTAAGCGTAGAAGGCGCGCAGGTTGGCGAACTGCTGCCATTCGTCGCCGGGCATCTTGTTGAGCAGCGAGCGCTTGCCGTACACCACCTCGTCGTGCGAGATGGAGAGGATGAAGTTCTCGCTGTAGGCGTACATCATCGCGAAGGTCAGGTTGTTGTGGTGATAGCGGCGGTAGATGGGGTCCTTCTCGAAGTAGGCCAGCATGTCGTGCATCCAGCCCATGTTCCACTTCAGATCGAAGCCCAGGCCACCCAGGTACACCGGGCGGCTCACCATCGGCCAGGCGGTCGATTCTTCGGCGAAAGTCAGCACGTCGGGGAAGTGCTCGTGCACCAGCTCGTTGAAGCGGCGGATGAAGTCCACGGCCTCCAGGTTCTCGCGCCCGCCGAATTTGTTCGGCACCCACTCGCCGGGCTTGCGCGAGTAGTCCAGGTAGAGCATCGAGGCCACGGCATCCACACGCAGGCCGTCAATGTGGTAGTGCTCCAGCCAGAAGAGCGCGTTCGAGAGCAGGAAGTTGCGCACCTCGTTGCGCCCGAAGTTGAAGATGTAGGTGCCCCAATCCTTGTGCTCGCCCTGGCGTGGGTCGGCGTGCTCGTACAGGTGCGTGCCGTCGAAATAACCCAGCCCGTGCTCATCCTTTGGGAAGTGCGCGGGGACCCAATCAATGATGACGCCCAGCCCGGCCTGGTGCGCCCGGTCTACCAAATAGCGGAAATCGTCCGGTGAGCCGAAGCGCGAGGTGGGCGCATAGTAGCCCGTCACCTGGTAACCCCACGAGCCGTCGTAAGGGTGTTCGGCCACCGGCATCATCTCGATATGGGTGAAGCCCATCTCTTTGACGTATGGGATGAGTTCCTCGGCCAGCTCGCGATAGGTCAGCCAGTCGCCGTTCGGCTTGCGCTTCCACGAGCCGAGGTGGATCTCGTAGACGGAGAGCGGCGCGTCGAGCCTCTGGCGCGCCTTGCGCTGCGCCATCCACTCACCGTCCTGCCACGAGTAGCGGCTTAGGTCGAAGACGATGGAGGCGTTGTTCGGACGCACCTCGGTGGCAAATCCAAATGGGTCGGCTTTGTTGGCCAGGTAGCCCCGGAAGCGGCTCTTGACTTCGTACTTGTACACCTCGCCTACGCCCAGGCCGGGGATGAACAGCTCCCACAGACCGCTGGCCCCGCGTGGGCGCATCGGGTGGCAACGCCCGTCCCAGCGGTTGAAGTTGCCCACCACGCTGACACGCAGCGCGCTCGGCGCCCAGACGGCAAACACCACGCCGGCCACGCCCTGATGCACGACGGGATGCGCGCCGAGCTTCTCCCAGGCCTTCAGCAGGTTGCCCTCGTTGTACAAATAGAGATCCATCTCCCCCAGCACCGGCAGGAAGCGGTAAGCGTCCTCGAATGTGGCCGTGACGCCATCCCAGCCGGTGATGTCGAGTTGATAGCTGAAGAACTCCCGATCGTCCGGGAAAACGGCCTCGAAAAACCCCTCCTCGTGGATGCGCTCCATGGGGTGCACGGACTGACCGCGCCGGACGGCCACGGCCTTCGCCTCCGGCTGGAAGGTGCGCACCACCAGGCCCTCGCCCTCCGGGAGCGGATGCAGGCCGAGCACATCAAACGGCGCACTATAGTAGCCGCCGCCGATGGCCGCAATCACGTTAGGCGAAACAGTGGGCATGGGGTCTCCTTGCTGGAAAGGGGAGATTCAGTAGATCCAATCTTCATGGTCTCGGGGTGGCTGGCGCAGTGATCTCATGGACGCAACCGTAATGTTGTTCCAGCGCCCGAATAATGAACTTGACCAAGCGGCTGAGCTCAAAGAGCTTAGTCTG
>JBBIQY010000037.1:0-34854 GCA_037442085.1 Anaerolineae bacterium | reverse complement strand
TTTCGCCCGTGGGCCATATTGCACCGGCTGGCTGACTTCGGGCGGAAACTCACCCGCCGTCACACTCTGGCACACCGGGCAGGCCTTCTGCACCGCTTGGTGCTCGGTTACTTCCGGGCGCGGGTTGGGGATCTCAATCACCTGGCGCCGTTCCCGACCGACTTCCGTTGCTTCTTCCAAGGAAGCGCCACACTCGGCGCAGACAGTCGGCTCATGCGGGATAACCACCTGCGGATCGTCCACCAGCGCACGGGTCACACCCGGATGCCCCGTCTGCCCACCGCTCTTCTTGCCGCTCCGCTGGCGCAAGCTGCGCGGCCGCTTGGCGGGCCCATCACTCGACGGCGGTTCATGACTGTTGTGACTATCCTTGTTCAGCCGAGCTTCCAATTCCGCCACACGCCCCGTCAATACCGTGACCTGCTGTTCCAGGTGCTCGACCAGGGTCACTATGGCTTCGGGGCCAGCCTGATAAACCGCCAGAATCTCGTCACGACTCAACATCGCGGGCTACTATACGCCAGATCGTTTGCTTGGCAAGTCTGGGCTGCCTGACAGCCTGGGCAGTTACGATACGGCTACAAATTCCGACCGGTGCTGGTTGATCACCCGCGCCGGCAGGGCTTTCACAATAAACAACAAAAACGAGGCCGGGCAACATGTGCCCGGCCTCGTTTTCGTCCTCTACCAAGGGGCGCAGCGGGCGTCTCAGCCCTAGGCCGCCGCCTTGCGCCGCGCCCGGACCGCCGCCTGAATCATCAGGAACTCGCCGATGTTCTCCAGCGTGAGCAGGCCCACCAGTTGATCGCGGTTGAGCACCGGCACGGTTCGCTTCTGCGCCGTCTGCATCCGGATGAACAACGGCTCCAGCATATCATGCGGGTCAGCGGTGAAGAAATCGCGCTGCATCACTTCGGCGACGCGCGCCGCCGTCCCCCGCTGCGCCAGGGCCGTCAACAGATCATGCCGCGTCAGCACCCCGACAACACGACCATCATCCACCACCGGGAAGTCTTCCTGTGAACCGCCGATGATCAGATCGGTCGCACGCAGCAGCGGATCGTACTGGCTCAAGGTGCGGAAGTCGGTGAGCATGGCGCGATTCACCGGTATGCCGCCCAGCGCGCTCTTCATCTGCACCAGGCTGGCCTCCTGGGAGGCTGCCATCCAGATAAAGAAAGCGATGAAAATCAACAGCGGATTGGCGAACAGGCCAATGAAACCGAACAGCAGCGCCGCGCCCTGGCCAAGCGTGGCCGCGATCTGCGTAGCGCGTGTGTAATCCATTATCATCGCCAGGAAGGCGCGCAGCACACGCCCGCCATCCATCGGGAAGGCCGGGATCAGGTTGAACACCACCAGCGCGATGTTGGCGTACATCACCCGCTCCCAGAAGGGCCCCTGGATCACGCCCATCCGGCTCAGCGGCGATAGACCGCCGGTCGCCATCAGAAACCCGAACAAGACGGCGGCAATGACGACATTCACCGCCGGGCCGGCCAGCGCCACCCACAACTCCTGGATCGGCTTATCGGGCATTCGCTCCAGCCGGGCGACGCCGCCGATGGGATAGAGGGTGATATCCCGCGTCGGGATATGGTAATACCGCGCCACCAGCGAGTGACCGAATTCGTGCAGCAGCACACAGCCAAACAGCACGGCGATGTAAGCCACGCTCGCCAGCGCGCTCGACCACGTGCCGCTGGTAACGTAAGCGGTGAAGCCGATGAAGCCGAGCAACAACAGGAAGGTGACGTGGACGTAAACGTCTATGCCGGAGAAGCGACCGAGTTTGAAGGACCAGCTCATGACAGCCTGCTTTCCAAAAGTCAACGTGGACTATAGGGATAGTTTATTAGATTTTTGTCGGTTTGACATCAGATCCGCCCAAGTTCTCCGCCGCAGTGTCCTGCCCGCCCCGGCTGCTAATGATTCTCAGATGCGCCGCCTATTTTGCTCTGACGCAAAGAGCTTATTCTGGCCGCAGATTTGAAAACACCCATGCCAATCAACGATCGAAAGGAGTGCTCACCATGTCCCTCACGATTCGCCCACTGTATCGTCCCGCCCGTCTGACCGACTTGATGGATCGGCTGTTCGACGAGGCCTTCAGCCGCACTTGGGGCCCCCTGTCCGCCGTGGAGGGCTTCAGCATCCCGGTTGACATCCAGGCCAAGGACGATGAGTACATCGTCTATGCCAACGTGCCCGGCCTGCGCCCCGAGGACCTGAACGTCGAGGTGCTGGGCAACAGCGTCACCCTGCGCGGCGAGATCTTCGCCCCGGCGACCGAGGAGAAGAACGGCTGGCTGCTGCAGGAGCGCGTCACCGGCAAGTTCAGCCGCAGCTTCACGCTGCCTGCCGAGCTGGACAACGCCAAGGCCGAGGCCAACCTCGAGAACGGCGTGCTGACCCTGCGCCTGCCCAAGGCTGAGGCCGCCCGGCCCAAGGCCATCAAGGTGCGCGTCAAGTAACCACCGGGCCCCAGCGGCCCAGACTCCCCGGCGGCCCAAAGCCGCCACTTTCCCCGGCCCGCTGTTCATTGACTGAACAGCGGGCCTCTGCTTTGCGTCAAAGCCTGCCAGCCGAAAGGCGCGGCGCGTTTTCGTCTATATCCCCGCAGCGCGAATCAATCTACAATCAAGACCGCCGTTCCCAAATTCCACACGAAAGGAGCGTGTCCCATGACCCTCTCTCGCCTGTGGCTCGGGTTGTGCGCGCTGGCGCTGGGTGTCGGCCTGTTTGCTGCGCCCGCGCCGGCTCGAGCCGCGCCCCGCGAACAACAACCGCATTCCGGCTGCGCGCAGTGGTACCGGGTGCGCTGGGGCGACCAGTTGCGCTTTATCGCGCCGCGCTTCGGCACAACCTGGCAGGCGCTGGCCCGGCTCAACGGTCTGCGCAACGCCAACCGCATCTACGCCGGGACCTGGCTGTGCGTGCGCGCCGCACCGGCCACGCCGCCCGCCGGATTGCGCTACGTGGTGCAGCGCGGCGATAACCTGACACGCCTCAGCCGCCGCTTCGGCGTCAGCCTGTCACAACTGATCGCGGCCAACGGCATCCGCAACCCGAATTACATCTTCGTCGGGCAGGTGTTGATCATCCCGCGCTGAACGCGGCAGCGTCGCTCACACGGCCTTGACGCGCGCGACGCGCCCCTCGCCGAGACGCACCAGTTCAGCCGGCGTGAGGCGGAAAAGCGCATTGGGCGTGCCGGCGGCGGCCCAGACCTCGTCGTATTGCAGCAGGTCCTCATCCACGAAGGTGACCGGCGGCTCGAGGTGGCCCACCGGCGCGACGCCGCCGATGACGAAACCGGTGCGGCGGCGCACGAATTCGGCGTCGGCCTTGGCCAGCGGCTCGCCCAGCAGTTCGGCCACGGCATGCTCGCTCACGCGGTTCGCGCCCGAAGTCAACACCAGCACCACGCGGTCGCTGTGCTTTGCGCGAAAGACAAGGCTCTTCACAATCTGGCCAATCGCACACCCGACGGCGGCAG
Organism: Anaerolineae bacterium; assembly: GCA_037442085.1. Taxonomy (GTDB): domain Bacteria; phylum Chloroflexota; class Anaerolineae; order Anaerolineales; family UBA6663; genus JANWXR01. The sequence goes on along the minus strand of JBBIQY010000037.1, from coordinate 31,355 downwards.
CGGCCTCCGGTGAAGTGCGCGTGCTTTGTTTCAGTTCAAGCACGGTCAGCGTCAGGCCGCGTGCGGCCAGCGCCTCCTGAACTTTCTGGGCAGACGGTGAAAGCGGCATCGGGCCTCCAGGGAGGGGTTTGCCCGGGAGTATAACAAAATCACGTCGCCGAATTGGGGTAGAATCCGATCCCATCCATCGCCCACTAAAGGAGGCCCGCATGGCTACCCCCCGCTACGCTTACTTTCAGGGCAAGATCGTGCCATACGCCGAAGCCAAAGTCGGCGTGATGACCCACGCGCTCAACTACGGCACCGGCTGCTTCGGCGGCGTGCGCGCCTACTGGAACGAAGACGAGGCGCAACTCTTCATCTTCCGCCCGCTCGATCACTACACGCGTTTCCTCAACTCAGCCAAACTGCTATGGATGAATTTCGACCACACGCCCGAATCGCTCACCGCGATCACCGTTGAGCTGCTCCGCCAGGAAGGCCAGCAACAGGACATGTACATCCGCCCGCTGGCATACAAATCCGCCGAAGCCATCGGGGTGCGCCTGCACGAGCTGGCCGCCGACCTGACGATCTTCTCCGTGCCGTTTGGCCGTTACGTGGATAACGAAGAGGGTACGCATGTCACCTTCTCGTCCTGGCGGCGCGTGGACGACAACAGCATCCCGGCGCGTGGCAAGATTACCGGCGCATACGTCAACTCGGCCTTTGTCAAGACCGATGCAATGTTGGCCGGTTACGACGAGGCCATCGTGCTCAACCAGGCCGGACACATCTCCGAAGGCTCGGCAGAGAATCTGTTCATGATGCGCAATGGCGTGGTGGTGACCCCGCCGGTCACCGAGGACGTGCTGGAGGGCATCACCCGACGTACCTTGATGACGCTGCTGCGCGACGAGCTCGGCCTGGAGGTGCAGGAGCGTGTCATTGATCGCAGCGAGGTTTATCTGGCCGACGAGTTGTGGTTCTGCGGCACCGGCGTCCAGGTGGCGGCCATCACCCACGTGGACCACCGCCCGATCGGCAATGGCAAAATGGGGCCGGTCGTCGGCGAGCTGCGCGATTTGTATTTCAATGTCGTGCGCGGCAAAGTTGCCAAGTACCGGCGCTGGAATCAGCCGGTGTTTGTGAAAGAAGCTGTGGCGGCGGATTGAAGCGCGCGGACAGGAGCGAGGTGGCGGGTGACGAGGTCGCCCGTCACTTTTTTCGGCCGTGATTTTCGAGCCGGATAAAACGCGCGGCCTGCAGATCGGCGCAGGGCTGCTCAGCGGGCTGGCCGCTTTGACCGCACTGGCGTTGTTTGTTCTGGCATCGCAGCCGTTGAGTGCGCTCAGCCTCATCCCGCTTCTGGTCATGGCCCTCGGCCTGCCGCTGCTTGCCTGGGTCGGCTGGCGCGCCTACGGACTCGCCGCCGCGCGCTACCAGTTGAGCGACGACGCGTTGATCGTGCAATGGGGCCGGCGGCGCGAGACGATCCCACTGGCCGATATCGAAGACCGGCACCTGGGCGCGGAGTTCGAGGGCGAGCTGCGCCCGCGCGGGCCGAACTGGCCGGGGCTGATCGTCAGCCGCATTGATCACCCGACGCTGGGCGCGGTGCAGTTTTTGGCGACGACGGCGGACAAAGCCGGCCTGGTGCTGCTGGGCTACAGCGACGGCTGGCTGGCGCTCTCGCCGCCCGATCCTCCGGCGTTTTTAGAGGCGCTGCGAGAGCGCCAGGCCGCGCTGCCCGGACCGACCCAGCTGGCGGCAGAGTCCCCCGGCGCGCCGCTCGCCGCCCCCCCCAAAGTAACCGCAGCGGTCATGCAGCCGCTTGAGACCGAACCCACTACCGGGGCGACGCCGGCCTCTGTACGTCTTTCCCTCACCGACCTCGATCCACGCTTCTGGCCGCTGTGGCGCGACTGGCTAGCGCTCGGCCTGATCGCCGCCGCCGGGCTGGCGACCCTGGCGCTGACCGTCTATTTGCTGATCATCATCCCGCAACTTCCGGCGCAGATCGCTTTGCGTTTCGATGCGCAGCGCCAGCCGGTGCAGTTCGGCCCGCCGGAGGGGCTGTGGCTGTTGACCGCGCTCGCCGCCGCCGTCTGGCTGGTTAACACGCTGCTCGGCGCGCTGTTTCATCGCCGCGCGGAGGATCGCCCGCTCGCTTACGTGCTGTTCGGCGCGACGCTCTTCATGGCCGCCCTCGCCTGGGGCGCCCTGCTCGGCCTGCTCACCGCCGGGTAACGCCCCTGCCCGAACGGCTAACCGCCTTCTCATCCTCGATTCATCAAGTTGATGATATATTTCATCTGGCTTAACTAATCAGCCGGGTTGAATATGTCGCCATCCAGAACATTCCAGGCCGCTCTGCGCGACTGGGCCGAAACCTTCATGCGCCGCTCAATGCGCGAGTGGCTGCGCTACGTGAAGACCACCGGCCTCTCCCTGCCGCAATTCAACACGTTGATGAAGTTGTATTACAGCGGCGGCTGCGGCCTTTCCGAAATCACCTCACATCTGGACGTGACGGCGGCGGCCGCCAGCCAGCTCGTGGATGGCCTGGTGCACAAGGGCCTGCTGGAGCGCAGCGAGGCCGAGCACGACCGGCGCGCCAAGCACATCACCCTGACTGGCAGAGGCCGCGCGCTTGTCGAGCGCGGCATCGAGGCCCGCAGCGGCTGGACCAAAGACCTGACGGCTCACCTCAGCCCTGAGCAGCGTGAGGCCATCGCCGCCGCCCTGCGCCAGCTCACGGACGCTGCCCGTCAACTGGAAGACCAGGCGCCGGAGTCGTCCACCCGCGCCGCCCGGTGAACCCGTTCGAGACACTCGCTTGAGGCACTCTCCCTCTATGGCCGAACAAACCTCCACCCCTCGACTATCTGCCTTCGCCAAGGCCGCCATGCGCTTTCAGGCGTTTCTCCTGCGCCGCAACTGGATGGGCGCACTGGGCGACGAGATCATGGTCATCACCGTGACCGGCCGCCGGACCGGCAAGACCTACTCCACGCCCATCGGTTACCTGCGCGACGGCGACAGCCTGATCGCGCTGACCAACGCCGCCAACCCCTCGAACTGGTACAAGAACGTCCTGCACCAACCGCTGGTCACGCTCAACATCCGGGGCAAAGACATGCGCGCGCGCGGCGAACCGGTGCACGCTGAAGCCGAACGGCGCCGCCTCTTCGAGCTATACAAACGCGAGCGCGCCAGGAACTTCAAGTTCCTCTTTGGCCTGCCGGTGGAGGCCCCGGCCGACGCGCTCGAAGCGGCGCTGGCGACGCGGGCCTTTATGCGCTTCCACCCACTCCCCTGACCCCCCATGTGCCGTTCTCCCCTGATCTTGGGCTTTGGGCTGTGGCTCATCGCCGTGAACGCCTGCGCGTCCGCGCCGACCGTCGCACCGACGGCGCTCACGGCCTCGACACCGGCAACCGCCACGTGGACGCCCATGCCCTCGACCACCCCGACGCTGACCGCCACACCGACGGCGACGCCAACGGCCACGGCCACGCCAACCCCGACGCCTACGCTGCATCCGCTGATGATCAGCGCGTTGCGATCACGCGAGTACCTCGGCAGCGACATCATCATTGAAGAAACGCTGGAACCGGGCGGCAATTACAACCGCTACCTGGCTTCCTACCAGTCCGACGGGCTGAAGATTTACGCGCTGCTTACCGTGCCCAACGGTGAGCGGCCCGCCAGCGGCTGGCCCGTCATCGTCTTCAACCACGGCTACATCCCGCCGGCGCAATACCGCCCTACCGAACGCTACGTCGCCTACGTGGATGCGCTGGCGCGCAACGGCTACCTCGTCTTCCGCCCCGACTATCGCGGACACGGCAACTCCGAGGGCATTGCCAGCGGGGCGTATGGCTCGCCCGACTACGTGATTGACGTGCTGAACGCGGTGGCGGCGCTCAAGCGTTACCCGCAGGCCGATCCGAATCGGATCGGGATGTGGGGCCACTCGATGGGCGGTTACATCACTCTGCGCGCGATGGTGACCGACCCGGACATCAAGGCGGGTGTGATCTGGGCCGGCGTGGTGGCGTCCTACGAAGATCTACTGACGCGCTGGCGACGCACCGCGACCCCCGGCCCCGGCACATTGACGCCGCTTGCGCCGCGCGGCTGGCGCGGCTTTCCGGTGAACGAGTTCGGCGCACCGGAGGAGAACCCGTCCTTCTGGAACTCGATCTCGGCCAACTATTTCCTCACCGATCTCTCCGGGCCGCTGCAGTTGCACCACGGCACGGCGGACACAAGCGTGCCGCTTGAGTTTTCGCAGACGCTGGCCGAACAGCTCGACGCAGCAGGCCGACCCGGCGAGCTATACGTATACGAGGGCGACAACCACAACCTGTCAGGCTTCTTCAGCCTGGCCATGCAGCGCACGGTCGAGTTCTTCGACCGGCACGTGAAAGGCTCCGGGCAAGACTGACGTTCGTCAGGGAATGACGGAGCAAAAGAGGTGTTCTGATGATGTCATCGAATGGCGGACGGCCCACGGGGCGCGGCCTGCGCCGTGAAAAAGGCCCGGACAACAAGGGCCTACAACGCGCCGCTGCCTACCTGTGGCGCTACCGCAATCAGGCTTACCGACCATACCTGTTCCTGATCGTCGCCACGCTGGCGCAACTGGCCGTGCCGAACATGATCCGCCGCATCATTGACGCCGTGACCGACGGCTTCATCGCCCGGCAAGTGCTGGACGGACTGGGCCGGATCCCGACGCAGTTCATGGAAATGGCTTTGCCACGCCTGCTCGCGACGCTCAACTTCCCCGCCGACTGGACGCTCGACCAACTCACGGCCGAAATGACCGCGCGGCGCGACACCGCGCCGAACGCCATCCTGGCCGCCGGCCTCGCCATCGTGGCCTTCTCCATCGTGCGCGGCCTGTTCGCGTTCCTTCAGGCCTACTGGGCGGAGAAGAACTCGCAGGCCGTGGCCTTCGATTTGCGCAACGACCTGTTCGCCAAAATTCAAAGGCTGTCGTTCTCCTATCATGACCGGAATCAGACAGGCCAACTGATGATCCGCGCCACCGACGATGTGGAAAAAGTGCGCCTGTTCATCGGCCAGGGCCTGGTGCAACTGGTCAGCGCCCTGGTGCTGCTGGTGGCCGTGCTCATCATCCTGTTTACCACCAACGCCGATCTGGCGCTGGCGGCGCTGCCCATCCTGCCGATCGGCCTGGTGGTGTTCATGATCTTCGGTGCAATCAGTGGGCCGCTCTTCGGCAAGGTCCAGCAACGGCTCTCGACGCTCAACACGGTCTTGCAAGAGAACCTGGCCGGCATCAAGGTCGTGCAGGCCTTCACCCGCGAGAAAGAGGAGCAGGCCAAGTTCAAGAGCGCGGCAGACGCGCTGCTCAAACAGCAGTTGATCGTCACACGCGTGCTGGTCTTCCTCTTCCCGCTGATCTTTCTGATCGCCAACCTGGGGCAGGTGGCGGTGACGTACTTCGGCGGGCGGCTGATCATCAACGGCGGCCTGACCTTCGGCGAGTGGCAGGAGTTCAGCCTGTACCTGCTCTACCTGTTCATCCCGCTCGGCCAGTTTGGCTTCATCGTCACTCAGCTCGGGCAGGCCTCGGCCTCGGCCGGCCGCATCTTCGAAATCCTGGATGCCAAGAATGACGTGACCGACAAGCCCGGCGCCAGAGCCCTGCCGCCGGTGCAGGGCCGCGTGCAGTTCGAAGGCGTGACCTTCCGCTACTTCGGCAGCGGCGAGCCGGTGCTCAAGAACGTCTCCTTCACCGTCGAGCCGGGCCAGACGGTAGCGCTCCTCGGCGCCACCGGCTCCGGCAAAACCACCATCATCAATCTGCTGCCGCGCTTCTACGATCCCTCCCAGGGCCGCATCCTGATTGACGGCCACGACCTGCGCGACGTGACGCTCGACTCGCTGCGCGCGCAGATCGGCATCGTGCTGCAGGAGACCACGCTGTTCACCGGCACCATCCGCAATAACATCGCCTTCGGCAAGCCGGACGCTTCGCTGGAAGAGGTGATGACGGCAGCCAAGGCCGCCGCCGCGCACGACTTCATCATGAGCTTCCCACAGGGTTATGACACGCCGGTGGGCGAGCGCGGCTCGACGCTCAGCGGCGGACAAAAGCAGCGCATCGCTATCGCCCGCGCGCTGCTGCTCGACCCGCGCATCCTGATCCTGGATGACTCGACCTCCAGCGTTGACCTGGCGACCGAGGCCAAAATCCAGAAAGCGCTCGACCGGCTGATGAAGGGCCGCACCTCGTTCGTCATCGCCCAGCGCATCAGCACAGTGATGAACGCGGATCAAATCCTGGTGTTGGATAAGGGCGTGATCGTCGCCAGCGGCAAACACGCCGAGTTGATGGAAGACAGCCCCCTCTACGCCGAGATCTATCGCTCGCAACTCGTGGCCGACGCTCCGGAAGCAGCGTCCAGTGATGAGGGCCTTGAGTTGGTGACACCCTGAAGTCTTCGAGACCCACGGGATCTGATCGGGAGAGAACCATGTTTGGTGATGCCGCGCGGATGCGCGAACTGTTGGGACGAGAGCAGGCAAAGCCAAAGAGTGTGGGCGCCACACTCGGCCGGCTGGCCCGCTACTTTACGCACTACTGGCCGGCACTGATCCTGGTGGCGGCTTTCATCACGATCAACACCTGGGCGCAGGTGACGGCCCCCGACTTGATTGGTCAGGCGGTGGACTGTTACCTGTTGCCTTCCGGCAGCAACCCGCTCGCCAGCCTGGGCGGCGGGCAGGCGGCCACAACGGAAACACCAGCCAGCAATTGCTGGCTGGTTGCGGACAGTACGGTGGCCGGCACGCAGGATGCCCTCCATGCGGGCCTGCGCGCGGCAATCTACAGCGGCGTGAGTGTACCGACCCTGGCCGAGCTGCAGACGCTGGACGCGATGGGCCGCCTCACCGGGCTGGGCCGCGTCATCACAGCCGTGGCTGTGCTCTACATCGGCGGCGCGCTGCTCATTGGCGCGGCCTTCTTCGCCATGACCTGGGCCGGGCAGAACGTGTTGCGCGAGATTCGCGTGGCGTTGTTCCGGCACCTCCATGCCCTGCCGCTGGGCTATTACGCCGAGCACGAGGCCGGCGACCTGATGAGCCGCATCACCAACGACGCCAGCGCCGTGGAGCAGGCGATGAACTTCGCCCTGATTCAGGTGCTGGGCGCAGCGTTGCTGTTGGTATGGACGATGGGGGTGATGCTGAGCAAGAGCGTGGCCTTCGGCCTGCTCAGCCTGACGGTGCTGCCGGCCATGTTCCTCGCCACGTTTTGGCTCTCGGAGCAGGCGCGCATCGCCTTCCGCAAGAGCCGCCAGGAAATGGGCAGCCTGAACGCCGAGCTGCAGGAGACGACGGCGGCGGTGCGCGAGGTGCAGGCCTTCAACCGCGCCGAGGAAAACATCAAGCAATTCATGGTGACCAACGCCGCCAACCGCGACGCCAACGTGCGCGCCGTCGCCTACACCTCTGCCCTCCAGCCGGTGCTGGAGGCGCTGGGCTACGTGGCGCTGGCGCTGGTCACCTCCGTCGGCGGCTACTTTTTGCTCACCGGTCAGCCGTTCTTCGGCACGGCGGTCTCGCTCGGCCTGGTCATCACCTTCCTCCAATACGTGCAGCGCTTCAACCAGCCCGTCTCGCAGATCGCCCTGCTGTGGACGAACCTGCAAAGCGCCATCGCCGGCGCGGAGCGTATCTTCAACCTGCTGGACGAAAAGCCGAGCGTGCAGGACAAACCGGGCGCGCGCGCCATGCCGGAGATCCGGGGCGAGGTCGTGTTCGACCACGTCTCCGCCGCCTATAAGAAGGGCGTGCCGGTGCTTGACGATGTCTCCTTCACCGCGCAGCCGGGGCAGACCATCGCCATCGTCGGGCCGACGGGCGCAGGCAAGACCACCATCATCAACCTGATCCCGCGCTTCTACGACGTGACCGGCGGCGCAGTGCGCATTGACGGCGTGGACGTGCGTGACGTGACGATGCAAAGCCTGCGGCGGCAGATCGGCATCGTGCTGCAGGACACTTTTCTCTTCAGCACGACGGTGATGGAGAACATCCGCTTCGGGCGGCCCGACGCCGCCGACGAGGAAGTGATCGCCGCCGCAAAACTGGCGCATGCCGATACCTTCATCGAACGCCTGCCCGAGGGCTACCAGACCGTGTTGGGTGAGCGCGGCAGCGGCTTGAGCCAGGGGCAGCGCCAGCTGCTTTCGATTGCGCGCGCGGCCCTCGCCAACCCGCGCCTGCTCATCCTGGATGAAGCCACCTCGAGCGTGGACACGCGCACCGAGCGCTTGATTCAGAAGGCGTTCGACGAGCTGCTGCAGGGCCGCACCTCGTTCGTCATCGCCCACCGGCTGAGCACCATCCGCAACGCCGACCAGATCCTGGTGCTGAACAAGGGCCGGATCATCGAGCGCGGCAGATTCGATGAGCTGCTGGCGCAGCGCGGCTTTTTCTACGACCTGTACCTGAGCCAGTTCCGCGCCCAGGAGACGGTGGCCGCCGGAACGTCTGACATACCAACCAACGGTCACCGTGCAGAGGCCTTGCCGGCGTGAGATCATTCCGATAACGGAAGATCGCAGCTCGGGAGGAGGAAAGTCAGCCGGATTTGGCCCCTTCGCTCTGCGGGACGCGCTACGCCTCCGCCTTGGGGAGCGGGCGCGGCTGGGTGAGGACTTCGGGGCGCAGGAGGTCGTCGAGCTGGGCCTGGGTGAGCAGGCCCTTCGCTAGCACCAGGTCGTAGACGCTTGCGCCGGTAGCGTGCGCCTCTTTGGCAATGGCGGTGGCATTCTCGTAACCGATATAGGGGTTGAGGGCAGTGACGATGCCGATCGAGTGCGCGACGCTGCGCCTCAGATGCTCGCGGTTGGCGGTGATGCCGCGCACGCAGCGTTCCGCCAGCGTCAGGCAGCCCTGGCGCAGGTAGATCAGGCTATTGAACAAGTTGTGGGCGATGATGGGCTCGAAGGCGTTGAGCTGCAACTGGCCGGCCTCCGCCGCGAAGCTCACCGTCACATCGTTGCCGATCACCTCGAAGGCGATCTGGTTCACCACCTCCGGGATCACGGGGTTGACTTTGCCGGGCATGATGCTGGAGCCGGCCTGCACCGGCGGCAGGTTGATCTCGCCCAGGCCGGCGCGCGGGCCGGAGGAGAGCAGGCGCAGGTCGTTGCAGGTCTTGCTCAGCTTGACGGCCACACGCTTGAGCACGCCCGAGAGCTGCACGAACGCGCCGGCATCCTGCGTGGCCTCGATCAGGTTGTGCGCGGTGACGAGGTCAATCCCGGTGAGGCGGCGCAGGTGCAGGCAGACGCGCGGCGCGTACTCCGGCGGCGCGTTGATGCCGGTGCCGATGGCCGTCGCGCCCAGGTTGATCTCGTGGATCAGCAGGGCCGCCTCGCGCAGCCGCTCCTCGTCCTCGGCCAACATCACGGCGTAGGTGCTGAACTCCTGCCCCAGCGTCATCGGCACCGCATCCTGCAACTGCGTGCGCCCCAGCTTCAGCACATCAGCGAACTCGCGCGCCTTGACCTCGAACTCCAGCCGCAGTTGGGCCATCGCCGCGCGCAGTCGCTGGATCTCGAAGTGCAGTGCCACCTTCACCGCCGTCGGGTATACGTCGTTGGTGCTCTGGCTGAGGTTGACGTGCTCCAGCGGATGGAGGTGCTGGTATTCGCCGCGCGCGTGGCCGAGCAGTTCGAGCGCGCGATTGGCGATAACCTCGTTGGCATTCATGTTGGTGGAGGTGCCCGCGCCGCCCTGGATGGCGTCCACCACGAAGTGCGCGTGCCACTCGCCGCGCCGGATCTCCTCGCAGGCCGCGATGATGGCCTCCGCCCGCGCTCTGTCCAGCAGCTTCAACTCGAGGTTCGTGAGGGCCGCTGCCTGTTTGACACACGCCAGCGCGCGGATCAGCTCCGGGTACGCCGAGATAGGGGTCCGGCTGATCGGGAAGTTCTCCAACGCGCGCAGGGTGTGAATGCCGTAGTAGGCGGCAGCGGGCACGTCACGCTCGCCCAGTAGATCATGCTCGCGGCGGGTCTGAGGTTCAGTCATCGCGGCCCTCCGGCGCGATTGGCGGACGGGGTCAGGAGGCTTTTTCGAGAACGCCGCGCAGCGCCAGCGCGGCCTGCTTGGCGGCGTGCAGCGTCAGGCCAAGCTTGGCATCCTTGCGCACCAGGATCGCCAGCGCCGAGTCCGAGGTGATAGGCAGTACGGCGATGGTGCCACGCTCGCCCTCCATGAGCACACGCTCCAGCGCGCCTTGCTCCAGGCGAGTCAGCGTGCGCTCGGCCTGCGTAGCGACCACGGCAGCCAGCGCCGCCACTTGCTCGCCGCCGGTCGGATCGTGAATATCGCCGTCCCAGCCGGGCGGAAAGGCGGCGATCACCAGCCCGTCGTGCGTGATGATCGCTGAGCCGACCAGGCCCGGCGCAGTACGATGCAGCGTCTTCAGACTCTGGTTGAGGGCTTCCGAGCGATACTGGAGCGGCATAGCGCAATTGTACGCGAGCGGAGGCGTTTTGCAACGAAACCGGTCGGCTTTTTTTGGAGGTTTCCGCAAAACAGCGGCCCGACGGGCTGCGTTATAATCCTCCCGCCAGCCCGGCTCGAGCATAACACAGCCACAGGGCGCCAGGGCGCACAAGCCGACTGCTTGGCGCCTGTGCGCCCTTGCGCTTGAGAAAGGACGATCATGTCGGCGCTACCTCATGGGCGCATCCACAACTTTTCGGCGGGGCCTGGTGTCCTGCCGCTCCCCGTGCTGGAGCAGGCCCAGGCCGAGCTGCTCAACTGGCGCGGCGCGGGCGTCAGCGTGCTGGAGATGAGCCATCGCTCCGCCGCCTTCGAGACCATCATCGGCGAAGCGGAGGCCGACCTGCGGGCCTTGTACGGCCTCTCGGACGATTACGCGGTGCTCTTCCTGCAGGGCGGCGCGACGTTGCAATTCGCCATGCAGGCCATGAACCTGCGCCCCCCCGGCCAGTCGGCAGACTATATCGTCACCGGCGCCTGGTCGAAGGCCGCGTTCAAGGAAGCGGAGAAGCTCGGGCCGACGCGCGTCGCCTTCAGCGGCGAGGCCGGCGCGTTCACATACTTCCCAGCTCAGTCCGAGCTGAGCCTAGACCCGCGGGCCGCCTACCTGCACTTTTGCTCCAACGAGACCATCCACGGCGTGGAGAGCAAGGCCGAGCCCATTCCGCCGGCGGGCGTGCCGCTGGTCTGCGACGCCTCATCCGACTTCATCAGTCGCCCGCTGGAAGTGAACCGCTATGGTCTGATCTATGCCGGCGCGCAGAAGAACGCCGGCCCGGCGGGCGTCACCCTCGTCATCATCCATAAGGACCTGCTGGCGCGCACGCCCGCCAGGCTGCCCATCATGCTGGATTACAAGCTCCTGGCCGAGAACAGGTCGCTGTATAACACCCCCCCGTGCTTCAGCATCTATCTCGTCGGGCTGGTGCTCAAGTGGGTGCGCGGCCTGGGCGGGCTGTCCGCCATCGCCGCGCTCAACGCCGCCAAGGCCGGGCTGATCTATGACGTGATTGACGGCAGCGGCGGTTTTTATCGCGGCCACGCCCGCGCCGACAGCCGCTCGCCGATGAACGTTACCTTCCGCCTGCCCGACGAGGGCCTCGAGGCGCAATTCATCAAGGAGGCGACGCAGGCCGGCCTGGACGGGCTGAAGGGCCATCGCTCGGTCGGCGGGCTGCGCGCTTCGCTCTATAACGCCCTGCCACGCGAGTCAGCAGAGGCGTTGGCCCAGTTCATGACCGAATTTCAGCGCAAGAACGGCTAAGATCTCATCTCTAAACCCCGCCTTGGCGGTTTGATCCGGGTCTGGCGAAGGCAATGCCTTCGCCAGACCCTCGGTTTAGAGATAGGTTCTTAAGCGTTCGAGCACCCGGCGCGGTAAAAAAAAATTGACTCCAAAGATCCTGGTCGCGGATGGCCTGTCCGAGGCTGGCCTCAATTTGCTCAAGACCGGCGGCGAGCTGGTCGTCAATCCGAAGATCACCGCCGACGAATTGCTGGCAACCATCCCTGAATATCACGCCCTCATCGTCCGTTCACGCACCAAGGTCACGGCGCAAGTGATCGAAGCCGGGAAATCCTTGAAGGTGATTGGCCGGGCTGGTGTAGGCGTGGACAACATTAACGTAGCGGCGGCGCTGGCGCGCGGTCTGATCGTTGTCAACACCCCGATGGCCGCCACGATCTCGGTTGCAGAGCTGACCTTCGCCATGCTGCTCAACCTGGCGCGGCTGGTCCACACCGCCGATGCCTCGATGAAGCAAGGCCGGTGGGAGAAGAGCGCTCTCCTCGGCACCGAACTGTACGGCAAGACGCTCGGGGTGATCGGCTTCGGGCGCATCGGCGTGGCGGTCGGACGGCGCGCGTTGACGTTCGGCATGTCGGTGCTGGCCTATGACCCGCGCCGGTCGGAGACCCACATCATCGAGAAAGGCGCAACCCGCGCCACGCTGGACGACCTCCTGGCACTATCCGACTACGTCTCATTGCATCTGCCGCTCAGCTCCGAGACGCACCATCTGATGAACGCCGAGCGCCTCGGCAAGATGAAGCCGGGCGCGCGGCTGCTGTGCCTGGCGCGCGGCGGTGTGGTGGACGAGGAGGCGCTGCGCGCTGCGCTGGATTCCGGCCACCTGGCGGGTGCGGCGCTGGATGTGTTCGCCGTCGAGCCGCCCCCGCCGGGCAGCCTGGCCGAGCACCCCAAGGTCATCGCCACGCCGCATATCGGCGCACAGACGGTCGAGGGGCAGGCCCGCGCCGGCCCGGCCATCGCCGAGGAGGTGCTGGCCGTGCTGCAGGGGCGTGAGCCGCGCTGGCGGGTGACAAAGCAGGATTGAGGGGCTACAATAAAGTTCATCAACCCAATCGTGGCCCGCGCTGGCGTGTCACATACGGGCCCATAGCTCAATGGCGGAGCAGGCGGCTCATAACCGCTTGGTTGCAGGTTCGAGTCCTGCTGGGCCCATGTGCTCTCCCCCTTCAGTGGATCGAACGGCTGAAACGGGGCCGGCTGCGCGCGAACGCCCCCAAACGAAAACAGCGGCCTATCCGTGATGTAGCCAGTATTGATGTGCAGCCGACCACTTCGCCTGCGGCTAACGGCGGCTGATGTCCACGATGGCCCGCTTGCTTAAAACAATGGCCCAGGGACGGGGGGGATCCCTGGGCCTATGGGTTCAGGTTGCGTCTGACGCACACCTGACACGCGCCGTTTTGTTTGCGTTTCCACTCGGAGGGGGCGCGCTAGCTTTCATATAGAGATGGCGACTAAACAAAAAGTGAGTGAAAGATAAATCTCCGATGAGAGGGGTTACGGACGGCGGGATTTGAATTCCTGCTCCCACTTCTCCGCTTCTACCGGCGTCAGGCCGCGTTCCTTCTCGGCAGGTCGCGCCGGTGCGGCACGCATCTCCTTCACGAACGCCGCTGCGTTCTGCACCCGCGCGCCCGCCTGCCGTGCCAGTTCGCTCACGCGCCGGTCAGAGGTCACCACCGTCAAGCCGCGCGGGTTGGCGTCCCGGCGCACCATCTCCAAGATTACATCGTCGGCGGTGCGCGGCGGGCGTGCGAAGCGCACCGTCAGTGTTCGGCTCGAGAGGGACGGGAGATCGGCGAACGTGCCCTGATCAAAGACCACAGTGCCCTTCTTCCCGACGCGCGTCAGATAGCTGCGCAGCAGCGCCACCAGCTTTTGCTCGTCGTCGGGGTCGTCGAGGCGCAGGCCCGGCGTCTGGCCGATCAGGTTGTGGCCATCGAAGACAAAAGGCATATACAGATTGTAGCACCCGGCGGCACGCCGAAGGGCGGCGCTACTTATGCTATCATCCGCCGCAACTACTACGATGACCGCGCGCCGCTTCATTCTCTTCCTGTTCTTGAACGCCCTGGTCTCTGTCTCGGCCACCTTCGCGGCGCTGTGGTTCTGGGATCGGTTCGTGCGCGGCGGGGCCCCGCCCGCTGCGCCCGGCGCCGGCGCGCCGACTCCTACCGCTGACGCGCCGCCGACGGCGCTGGTGGGCCAGTTGCCGGCGATCACGCCTTTCCCCACGCTGCCGCCCCAGCCTCCGGCCCTGCCACAGACCCATGTGGTGCAGGCCGGCGAGACGCTGGGCCGCATCGCGCAACTCTACGGTGTGACCATCGAGGACTTGGTGCGCGCGAACGGCCTGACCAATCCGAACGTACTGAACGTTGGGCAGACGCTCATCATTCCGCTGGGCGGCTTCCAGCCGACGGCCACGCCCACCCCGCAGATCGCCACCATTCCGCCCCTCCCCACTGCCACGCGTGATCCCAACCAACCGGCGCCACAGCTCGTCATCCGCGAGGTGCGCACGCCCGGCGTGCTGGACAGTGAGGCGGTGGTGATCGCGAATGCCGGCGGCCCGGTGGACCTGGCCGGTTGGATATTGCGCGACGAAAGCGGACGCAGTTACACCTTTCCTGCGCTCACGCTGTTCGCCGGGGGCCTGGTCAACTTACGCACCACTGCCGGGCAGAACACCGCCAGCGAATTGTTCTGGGGGCAGCCGCAGGCTGTCTGGGCCGCCGGCCGGCAAGTATTGCTGACCGACCCGAGCGGCGTCATCGTCGCCCGCTTTTCCATTCCGTGAGCGCTGATGTTCGATCACATCGTCGAAAAGCTCCTGCGCGACGCGCAGGCCAATGGCAAATTCGATAACCTGACGGGCCGGGGCCGGCCGCTGAAGCTCGACCAGGAAGACGAAGCCTCGGAAGAGTGGGCGGCCAACCATCTGCTGAAGAACCAGAACCTGCGCCCGGACTGGCTGGAGGAGGACCTCGCCATCCGTGCGGAGCTGGAGCAGGCGCGCCAGGCTTTGCAGCGCACACACCGCTGGCGGAGCGAGCAACTGGCTGCGCTCGGGACGGGCAACGAAGCCGACACCCTACGTGCACGCGAATGGGTGGAGGCCGAGTGGCGCCGTGCACAGCGTGAGTTCCGCGAGGCGCTGGAGCAGCTCAATCAGCGCATCCGCACGCTCAATCTGAAGGTGCCGCTGGAGCGTTTTCAACGCCGCTTGCTGGCGCCGGATGCGGAGTTGAAGAGACTTGGCTCATAATGGCTCGGGCGACCGCACCGCCAAGAAGTAGAGCCAACCATTTCTCACGAACGCATACCGTCTGCGCGGCCCGAATCGCATATAGTGAGAGCAGTGAAGTCTCCCCTGGCCAGTGAGTGCAAGCCAACCCCCAGCAAGCGCTCACTGGCCGATCCCTTTAATAACGCCGGCCGCCAACCGACGCCGATCGTGCGCCGGTAACGGACAAACGCGGGCAACAGCCTCTCGCCATATCGCCCGGCGCTTTAGGATGGTTGAAGTGGAGCCAACCATTTCTCACGAACGCATACCGTCTGCGCGGCCCGAATCGCATATAGTAAGAGCAGTGAAGTCTCCCCGGCCAGTGAGCGGCAAGCACCCTCCCCTGCAAGCCCCGCTGGCCATCCCTTCTTAAGCGCACAGCCCGGTCGAGCAAAAGCTCGACCGGGCTTTTTTGCGTGTAACGCCCTGCCGGGAGCATCGCGCGCTCTAAAGACACGCGAACTAAGTCGCCTCCGACCAGGCCGGGATAGGCCGGCAGCACAACACCAGTTGTTTGGCCGCGCCGACTTCGTCAATGCGGGAGACGGGGGTGACGTGCGGGGCCGTCTGCAAAAGCTCCGGCTGAGTATGCGCCTCGTCGGCGATCTTGAGCAACGCGGCCGCGAACTGGTCGAGCGTCTCCTTGCTCTCGGTCTCGGTCGGCTCGATCATCAGCGCGTCGTGCACAATCAACGGGAAGTAATTGGTCGGCGGATGGAAGTTGTAATCTATCAGCCGCTTGGAGATATCGAGCGCAATAACGGGCGAGTCCGGCCACCGGCCTTCCACCACGAACTCGTGCTTGCAGATACGGTCGTAGGGCACGTGATAGGTGGCGCGCAGTTTGCTCAACAGGTAGTTGGCATTGAGCACGGCGTGCTCGGAGTTGCCGCGCAGGCCGCTGGCGCCGTGGACGCGGATGTAGGTGGCGGCGCGCACGAGCATGCCAAAGTTGCCCCAGAAGGCCTTCATCCGCCCGATGGATTTCGGAGGCGTGACGAAACCGTAATGCGGGGGCTTGCCCGGTTCGGTATCGCCCAGCAGCGCAACGACCGGGCCGGGGAGGAAATCGGCCAGGCGAGCCGAGACGCCCACCGGGCCGGAGCCGGGGCCGCCGCCACCGTGCGGCGTGGAGAAGGTCTTGTGCAGATTGTAATGCAGCACATCGAAGCCCAGGTCGCCGGGCCGCACTACGCCGACGATGGCGTTCATGTTCGCGCCGTCGCCATAGACCAGCCCGCCGCAGGCATGCACCGTCTGCACGACCTCCTCGATGTGCTCCTCGAACAGGCCGAGGGTGTTGGGGTTGGTGATCATCAGCCCTACCACCGTATCATCGCAGGCGGCCTTGAGGGCGGCCAGGTCTACGTTGCCGCGCGAGTCGGAGGGCAGCTCCACCACCTCCAGGCCGGCCATGCTGGCGGTGGCCGGGTTGGTGCCGTGGGCGGAGTTGGGGATGAGAATCCTGGTGCGTTTGGCGTCGCCGCGGTCGCGATGATAAGCGCGCATCATCAGCACGCCGGTCAGCTCGCCCTGCGCACCGGCCGCCGGCTGCAGGCTGACGCTCGCAAAGCCCCCGATCTCTTTGAGCCATTCCTGCAATTGATACATGAGCGCCAGGTTGCCCTGCACTGAGTCCGGCATCTGCATGGGATGGCTGGCGGCGAAGCCGGGCAGGCGCGCCGCCTCTTCGTTGAGGCGCGGGTTGTACTTCATCGTACACGACCCGAGCGGGTACATGTGGGTGTCAATCGCAAAGTTCAACTGCGAGAGGCGGGTGAAGTGGCGGATAACGGTCAGTTGGTCTACCTCCGGCAGGTCGAGATCGGAGCGGAGCAGGTCCGCCGGGAAGGCCGTCTCCGGCACGTCCGGCTCGGGCAGGCTGACGCCCGTGCGGCCCGGCCGGCCGAGGTCGTAGATGAGGGGTTCGAGTATTTGCATGGTCAGATCCATAGCGTGTTGTGCGCTATGCTCCCAGCTCCTTCAACGCTTCCACCAGTTCGTGGATGTCCTCGCGTGAGTTCATCTCGGTGACGGCCAACAGCATGTGGCCGGCCAGGTGAGGATAGTCCTGGCCCAGGTCATAGCCGCCGATCAGCCCGCGCTGGTAGAGCAGGAAATCGTTGATGGCCTTCACCGGCTTCGGGCACTTGACCACGAACTCCTGGAAGAACGGCTTGGTCGTGTTGACGGCATAACCGGGCAACTCGCCGATGCGCTGCGCGGCGTAATGGCTGCGGTGCCAGCACAGCTCGGCCACGCGGCGCAGGCCGTGCTTGCCAAGCGTCGCCAGGTAGATGGTGGCTGCGATCGCCATCAGGCCCTGGTTGGTGCAGATGTTGGACGTGGCCTTGTCGCGCTTGATGTGCTGTTCGCGCGTGGAGAGGGTCAGCACGAAGCCGCGTCGGCCGTTCTTGTCGCGCGCCTCGCCCACCAGCCGGCCTGCCATCTTGCGCACGTAGTCCTTGCGCGTGGCGAAGAAGCCGACGTATGGCCCGCCGTAGGAGAGCGGCAGGCCGAGCGATTGGCCGTCGCCGACGACGATGTCCGCGCCGTACTGGCCCGGCGGCTTGAGCAGGCCAAGCGCGATCGGGTCCGTCGAGACGCAGAACAACGCGCCGACGGCATGACACTGCGCCGCCAGCCCGTCCAGCTTCTCGATCTGACCGAAGAAATTGGGCGACTGGGCGATGAAGATGAGCGTGTCCTGGTTTATGAGCCGCGCCACGTCATCCAAACCGCGTGTCAGATCATCGTCGCCGACGATCTTCAGGCCCATCCCTTGTGTGTAGGTACGGACGACCTGGCGGTAGTGCGGGTGGATGGCGGGCGAGAGCACGACGGTCTTGCGCTTCTCGCGGTGATGGTGGTAGGCCATGATGACGGCCTCGGCCATCGAGGTCGCGCCGTCATAGTGGGAGGCATTAGCGACCTCCAGGCCGGTCAACGCGCAGATCATGCTCTGCCATTCGAAGATGGCCTGGAGGGTGCCCTGCGAGGCTTCCGGCTGGTAGGGCGTGTAAGCGGTCAGGAATTCGCCGCGCTGGATCAGATAGTTGACGAGCGACGGGCTGAAGTGCTGATACGCGCCGGCGCCCAGAAAGCTGGGGCAGCGCTGAGCGTGGAAGTTACTGTCCGCCAGCCCACGCATTTCCTGCAGCGCCTCCAGCTCAGAGAGCGGGCCGGGGAGGTTGAGTTTGGGAAAGCGGAAACGTTCCGGCACATCAGCGAAAAGCGCGTCCACACTCTTCACGCCAATGGCGGCCAGCATCTCCGCGCGGTCGGTGTCGGTGTGAGGAAAGTAGCTCATGGGGGGAGGCCAGGGGTCAGGAGCCAGAATTCTTCTGCTTTCTGACGGCTGTTTTCTAACCCCTGACGGCTCAGTGCTTGCGCGCCTCACAGTGAGCCTGGTAGGCGGCCGCATCCAGCAGGTTGTCGAGGTTGGCGGGGTCGGTCACATTGATCTTGACGATCCAGCCGTTCCCGTATGGGTCCTGGTTGATCAGCTCCGGCTTGGTGGTCAGCTCGGTGTTGATGGCAGTGATCGTGCCGGCGACGGGCATATAGATTTCCGAGGCGGCCTTGACCGACTCGACCGAGCCGAACGACTGCCCGGCGGTGAAGGGATCACCGACCGCCGGCAGCTCGACGTACACCACATCGGACAGCTCGCTCTGGGCAAAGTCGGACACACCAACGGTAGCCGTCGCGCCTTCTACGCGGATCCACTCATCGGTCTTGGCATATTTCAGATCGGCGGGAATGTTCATGGGCGGTCTCCTGGTAAATGGGAAAAGAAAACAGGGATACAGGCAGGGTGTGCGCCGTATCCCTGTGCAGGACCTGAGAGATTCGCGGCGTGGCAGCCTGCCCACGCCGTTTGCCCCGTCGGTGGACGCGCCCGGTGAGGCGCGCCTCTTTTCAGGGAGGTGGTCCGGCATTTGCCGGGCGGCTTCCAGGGTCCTGGAACCTGAGAGATTCAGCGCGTTGCTGCGCAGCGGCGCGCTTTGCCCCGTCGGTGCTTCAGTGAAGAAGACTCTTCCCCGGAAGGTCGTCTGTTGTGTCTGGATTCTACGGGGCGCCCGGGGCTAAGTCAAGCATCAAACGAAAATCCGCGGCACGCGCGCCGTTATACCGCATGTCACCTCGTAGTTAATCGTCCCCCATTTACGCGCCAGCTCGTCGGCGGTCAGGCGCGCGCCGCCCTGCTCGCCAATCAGCGTTACTTCATCGCCCGCCCGCACACTCGGGATATGGCTGACGCCGACGATGACCTGGTCCATGCACACCCGCCCGCGCACCGGCGCACGCTGGCCGCGAATCAACACTTCATTCAGGTGAAGCACACGCCGGTAACCATCGGCGTACCCGACGCCGACCACGGCTACCGTCTCCCACTCAGAGGTGACATACTCATGGCCATAGCTCACGCCGTGGCCGGGCGGCAGAGCCTTCACCTGCATCACGCGCGCCTTCCAGGCCAGGGCCGGGCGAAAGCCGGGCGGGCAAGGGACATCGTCCGAGGGGTTCAGCCCGTACAAGGCGATGCCGACCCGCACCAGGTCGAGCCGCGCCTCCGGGATGGCGAGGGCGCCGGCGGAATTGCAGGCGTGCAGCAATGGCGGGCGCGCCGGCAGGGATTGCAGAACGGATTGGAAGAGGGAGAACTGGGCCTGCGCCGAAAGCTTCCCACCTCTCCCGGTGAGAGAGGGGCTGGAGTCCGCGTTGGCAAAGTGGGTGAAACAACCTTCGACTTGCAGCCCCTCCAATCGGCTGACGGCTTCAATGAAGGGTCGAGCCTCGGCGGGTAGAAGGCCCAGGCGGCCCAGGCCGGTGTCCAGCTTCACGTGGACACGCGCCGTGCGGTTCTGGGCGCGCGCGGCGGCGGCATAGGCCTGCGCACTCTCCACATCAAAGACGGTCAGGGCCAGGTCGCGGCCCACGGCCTCGGCCGCCAGCCTGGGCGGCGTGTCCACCATCACCAGGATGGGCAGCGCCAGGCCGGCGGCGCGCAGGGCCAGCCCCTCTTCGACGCGGGCCACGCCCAGCCAGTCCGCGCCGGCTTTGGCGGCGGCGTGACTCACCGCGACCGCGCCGTGGCCGTAAGCGTCCGCTTTCACCACCGCCATCACGCGCGTGCCAGTCAGCGCCTTCATCCGGCGGACGTTGTCCCGAATCGCAGACAGGTCAATCTCGGCCCAGGTGGAGGTCATTGAGGATTTGAGATTGCAGATTTAGAGCCCATCTCTAAACCCGGCAAAGGCAATGCCTTCGCATTATCAACCAGTAATCCGCAATGAGCAATCTATCATCGGTAATTGTATAATCGCCGCGCCTGATGACACCCGAAACCGCCTTCGTGCTCGGCCTGGTAGTTGTGGCGGCAGTCGTCCTGATCAGCGAGCGGCTGCGCCCCGATCTGATGGCACTGTTGTTGCTGGTGACGTTGGGGGTGACGGGCCTGGTCGCGCCCGATCAATTGTTCAATGGCTTCAGTCGCGCAGCCGTCATTACCATCATCGCCCTGTTCATCATCACCGAAGGATTGGAACGGACGGGCGCGACGCGGCTGCTCGGGCGCAGTTTGCAACGGCTCGCGGGTGGCGGCGAGACGCGCACGGTGCTGGTCATCATGGCGATGGCGGCCTTCCTCTCACTCTTCATGAACACCATCGCCGCCGCTGCAGTGCTCCTGCCCGCTGTCATCGGGCTGACACGGCAGAGCAGCCTCAAGGCCAGCAAGCTCCTCATCCCACTCTCGTTCGGCTCGCTGCTCGGCGGCATGGCCACGCTCTTTACCACCGCCAACATCCTGGTCAGCAACGCGCTGGTCGAGAAAAACTATGCGCCTTATGGCGTGCTGGATTTTGCGCCGGTGGGCCTGCCGATGATCGTGGCCGGCGTGCTGTTCATGGCCTTCATTGGGCGGCGGTTGCTGCCAGAGCGGGCGCGCGAGGGCAGCGAATCGCTGCGGCCCGGCGCGAACCTCTCGGAGGCTTACAACATGCAGGACATGGTGCGCGCGGTCTACGTCACGCCCGGCTCGGCGATGGCAGGCCTGAGCCTGGCCGCCGGCGGCTGGGGCGAGAAACTGGGGCTGAACGTGCTGGGCATCTCGCGCGGCGGGCAGGTCAAGTACGCGCCTGCGCGCTCCGAGGATGTCCGCGAAGGCGACGTGGTGCTGTTCACCGGCCAGGTAGACGATATCGAATTGAAGCCGTTCGGCCTGCTGCTCACTCAGGACCCAAACTGGAAAGGCGCTCTGGTTGCCGAAGACATCAGTCTGGTCGAGGTGACGCTCGCGCCGCGCTCGTCGCTGGCCGGCAAGACGCTGCGCGAGATTCAGTTTCGCGACCGCTATAACCTCTCCGTGCTCGCCATCTGGCGTGAGGGCCGAACGATGCGCGAGGCGCTAGCCGAGATACCGCTACGGTTTGGCGATGCGCTGCTGATGCAAGGCCAGCGTGACCGGATTGCGATGCTGCGCAAGAACCCGAATTTCTTGGTGCTGGAAGAAGACGTGGCCGAAGGCGGCCCGACGCCGAAGATGTGGCTGGCCGCCGGCCTGACCGCGCTGGCCGTGTTGCTGCCCGCCTTCAACCTGCTGCCCATCGCCGAGTCCACCTTTGCGGCGGCCTGTCTGCTCGTCCTGTTCAACTGCCTGACGATGGACGAGGCCTATAACGCGATCGAGTGGCGCTCCGTCTTCCTGATTGCGGGCATGTTGCCGCTGGGCGTGGCGATGACGAACACCGGCGCAGCAGCGCTGGTGGGGCAGGTATTGGTGAGCGCGCTGGGCGGCTGGGGGCCGCTGGCGGTGGCGGGCGGCCTGTTCCTGGCGACCACGGCGCTGACCCAGATCATCAGCGGGCAGGTGACGCCGGTGGTGCTGGCGCCGATCGCGATTGCGGCCGCGGAGCAGCTCGGCACGGACCCGCGCGGCCTGGCGCTGGCCGTGGCGCTGGCCTGCTCGACAGCCTTCCTCACGCCCATCAGCCATTCGAGCAACATGCTGGTGATGGGGCCGGGCAACTATCGCTTCAACGACTACGCCCGCGCCGGTTTGCCGCTGACGCTGGTGATGATGATTGTGATGCTGGCCGGGCTGGCCGTATTCTGGGGGATCCGGTGATGTTCGAATTTACCCTCACCGCCCAGGCCGGGCGCGCACGGGCGGGCAGGCTGCGCACGCCGCACGGTGATGTGCTCACGCCGGCCTTCGCGCCCGTCGGCACGGCGGCCACCGTCAAGGCGCTGACGCCGGCGCAGCTGAAGGAGCTGGGCGCGAGCCTCGTCCTGAGCAACACCTACCACCTCTACCTCCGCCCCGGCGACGAGCTGGTGCGCGACCTGGGCGGGCTGCATACCTTCATGCAGTGGGATGGCCCGCTGCTCACCGACTCCGGCGGCTTTCAGGTCTTCTCCCTGAGCGACATCCGCCGGATTGACGACGACGGCGTGACTTTCAAGAGCCACCTCGACGGCTCGACCCATCGCTTCACCCCGGAAAAATCCATTGCGATTCAAGAGAACCTGGGGGCCGACATCATCATGGCCTTCGACGAATGCCCGCCGCCGCTGGACGAAGCCTACAACCGCGTCGCCCTCGCCCGCACCCACGCCTGGGCCGAGCGCTGTTTGCGGGCCAAGACCCGCAGCGACCAGGCCCTCTTCGGCATCGTGCAGGGCGGCATCTTCCCGCGCCTGCGCGAAGAATCGGCGCGTTTCCTCACCGCGCTCGATTTCCCCGGCTATGCCATCGGCGGGCTGGCCGTGGGTGAGACCAAGGCGCAAATGCACGCCACGCTCGACGTGGTCGAGCCGCTGCTGCCCGCGCACAAGCCGCGTTACCTGATGGGTGTCGGCGCGCCCGAAGACCTGGTGAACGGCGTGGCGCGCGGCATGGACATGTTCGACTGCGTGCTGCCCACGCGGCTGGCGCGCAACGGCGCGGCGCTGACGCGCACGGGGCGCCTCAATCTCAACAACGCCGCCTTCGCCCGCGACCCGCTGCCCGTCGAAGCCGGCTGCGCATGCTACTGCTGCTCACACTTCAGCCGCGCCTATGTGCGGCACCTGGTGACTTCTAAAGAGATTCTCGGCGCGGTGCTGCTGACATTGCACAACGTCCACCTGCTGCTCACCCTGATGCGCGAGATGCGCGCGGCCATCCTGGACGGCACCTTCGCCGACTATGCCGCCGATTTCCTGGCCCGCCTCCAAACGCCCTCAACGACCCTCGCCGACGAGGCCGTCACCCACCTCTAATCTCCGGTCATCCGTCATCAATACTTTCATGGACCTCCTTCAAGCCCTCCTCCTGGGCATCGTCCAGGGCCTCACCGAGTTTCTGCCCATCTCCTCCTCCGCCCACCTGGTGCTCGTCCCCTGGCTGCTCGGTTGGCAGTTCGACCCCAAGGCCAAGTTCGTGTTCGACGTGCTGGTGCAGAATGGCACGCTGATCGCCGTCATCTCTTATTTCTGGAAAGACCTGAGGTACGTCACGCGGGCGGTTATCGCCGGCCTGCTGCAACGCCAGCCGTTCGCCACGCAAGATGCGCGCCTGGGCTGGTTCGTGGCGCTGGCAACCGTCCCCGCCGTCGTGCTTGGCGCGGCCCTCAAGGATTTTTTCGAG
This sequence comes from Anaerolineae bacterium, assembly GCA_037442085.1. Taxonomy (GTDB): domain Bacteria; phylum Chloroflexota; class Anaerolineae; order Anaerolineales; family UBA6663; genus JANWXR01. The sequence goes on along the minus strand of JBBIQY010000037.1, from coordinate 7,574 downwards.
AGCGTCTTTGCCAGCCCACTGGCCGTGGCCGCGCTGTTGCTGTTCACCGCCGCACTGCTCACCTTCAGCGAGCGGTATGGCAAGCGCCTGCGCGACCTGACCACGCTCACCTGGCGGGACGCGCTCATCATCGGTTTGATGCAGGCGCTGGCGATTCTGCCCGGCGTCTCGCGCTCCGGCGCGACGATGGCGGGCGGCCTAGCGCGCGGCCTCGACCGGCCGGCGGCGGCGCGCTTCAGCTTCCTCATGTCCGTGCCCGTCATGCTCGGCGCGGGGCTGGTCGCCGTCAACGACCTGCTCAAAATCCCTAACTTCACCGACTACCTATTGCCCGTCAGTGTCGGCTTTATTGCTGCCGGCATCGTCGGCTACCTCAGCATCGGCTGGCTGTTGGCCTTCCTGCGACGGCGCACGTTTTACGGCTTTGTCGTTTACTGCACGGCGGTGGGCATAGCGTGTCTGGCGATTGGGCTGTTGGCCAGATGAGGCGGCACAGTGCGTGGAAAGTGGCGAGCGGAGCATGGCTGGCAGGATGGGCGCTGTTAGCAAGCTGCGCCACGCTCACCCCCTCCCCCCTCCCCCCTGACTTTACTGTAGCGGCGACCGACCTGACCGCGCCGCTATTGGCCGACCTGGTCGCCGCGTATCGGGAGGTTGGCGCGATCCCGCGCGTGACCATCGTCGCGCAATCGGCCCTGCCGACGGAACTGGCGGCTCGCAACGCCGACCTTGGCCTGACGGCCAACCCGGCGCCCGGCCAGTTCGCCACCCCGCTCGGCTATGTCGCCTTCGCCGTCGTCGTCCACCCGAATAATCCGGTCAGCACACTGACTCTGGCGCAGGTGCGCGCCATCGTCGCCGGCGAGATCGGCAATTGGGCGCAGGTCGGCGGGCCGTCTGCGCCCATCGCCGTCATCGTGCGGGAAGACGGTTCGGACGGTGCCCGCGCCCTCGCGTTCGAGTCCATCACCCGCAACGCCCTCATCGCGCCAACGTGGGCCGCCGCGCGGGAGTTGCTGACGAGGAGCCAGGGCGCGCTCACAGTTCTGCCCGAGCCGGAGCTAACCGAATCGGTGAAGGTAATTGCAACAGATGCGCCGTTACGGGCGCTCATCGTGGCGGTCGCCCCCTCGGAGCCGGGCGGCTCGGCGCGTGACTTTTTGGCCTGGGCGCAGGGCGAGGCCGGGCAGGCGGCCGTCGCCCGACGTCACGAGCCGCTGGCGCCCTGAGACCGAGTCTCTCCCCGTCCCCAAAGATGAGCCCAAACCGCGCGCCACACCGGGCAGCGGTCATACACGGCGCTGAAAGCGACCAGCGCACTGACGGCCAGGAGCGCCGGCGAGGGGCCGGTGACTATCCCCAGCCCGAACAACGCCAATGCCGCAAATAGTCGCAGGGCGCGGTCGGTGCGGCTGGGGCCGATGAGCGGCGGCGCTTCGTCGGCAAGCGCGATCGCAAACAGCGCGTTCAACTCTTCGGTTGAAGGCACACCCGTCCGGCGGGCAACCTCCTGTCCGTTTCTGAACACGATGAGCGTCGGCAGGCCGAGCACGCCCAGCGCCCGGACTTCGTCGGGCGCTTCGTCGGCGTTGAGCTTAAGCACCTCCACGCGGCCCGCGTGCTGCTGACGCGCGCGTTCCAGCGCCGGCGACAGCGTGCGGCAGGGCAAACACCAGGGCGCCCACACATCTACGATGACGGGCGCGGTCGTCTGGCGGAGTTGAGCAGTCAGGTTGGACATGGGGCCTCCGGCCGACAACACAAAGACGCGCCGGGCCTCGGCGCGTCTTTGTGAAGGTTCGGGCGTCACGCCTTCTGCCCGCGCGTGCTGAAGTTGAAGATGGCGTACAGCGGGCACCAGCCGATCAGGCCGGTGAGCAGCGGCACGAAGCCCAGGTATTGCAGCACAATCCCGAGCGTGCCGGTGACCACGCCGCCCCAGCCCAGGTACAGCAGCACCACGCCGAGCACGACGCGGATCGCGCGGTCCCAAACGGCCTCGTTGATTTTGAAGAAGTTGCTCATGGTGTCGTCTCCTTTTGGATTGAATGTGTCCTGCTCTTTGGACGAAGGCCCCGCCCGAAAGTTACCGATGCCGGGACGACGAATGTCACAAGATTAATGTGACCCTTAACACGGCACGGCGGGGAAAGAGCTTTGCGGCCCGGCTTCTTTGCGCCAAACGAAAAGACGCTCGGCATGAGCGTCTTCCGTAACGTCGGGTCAGGCTGAGCTATTCCACACAATCCGCGCGGGGCGGGAGGGCCGCCTGCAGGCGCTGAAACAGCGCAGCCCGGCGCTCGGCGGGGATGGTCTGTTTGCCCGTCTGCTTGTAGAGCGAGATCGTCTTTTGCGTCGTGTTGAGCACCACGTGACAGTTGCGGCAGGTCGCCAGATGTTCCTGCGCCTCGCGTGTCAACGCCTCGTCCAGATTGTGGTCAATGTAGTCCGACAGATATTGGATCAATTCGGCGCAGGTCATGGCGCAACTCCTGACTGGCCGAAGTAGCCGGCCAGTTGCTCGCGCAAGGCCAGGCGTGCCCGGTGCAGGCGCACCTTGGCAGCCGCTATGCTCAGGCCCAGCGCTTCGGCGGCCTCTTCGGTGGAGAAACCTTCCACATCGCGCAACAGAAAGACGGCGCGCAACGACTCGGGCAATTGCTGGATGGCGGTCACCAGCGCCGCGCCGGCCTCGGCGTTCAACAGCACCGCCTCCGGCGTAGTGCTCCAATCCACAAAGGATTGCGGCATCGGCGGTCCCTCGCCGTCAGACCCCGCCTCGGCGTCGGGCAATGGGTCGGCACGCTTGCGCCGCAGCCGGTCGAGGCTGGCGTTATAGGCCACCCGATAGAGCCAGGTCTCCGGCCGGGCGCGGCCCTCGAACTGCTCGGAGTGCGTTATGAGCTTGACAAAGGTTTCCTGCACGACATCCTCGGCCTCGACCGGGTCGCCCAACAAGCCGAGCGCCAGGCGATAGAGCTTGTCGGCGTGGGCGTTGAACAGAGCGGCCAGCGCCGCCGGGTCGCCCGCGCGCAGGGCGTTCAGCATGTTAGAACTCACGAGCATAGTCTCTCGCACTGCTTAGACGCACGAGTGAGCGAAGCGTTGCGGGGCGAGCTTCAATCCGCCAGAAACGGATTGCCGCGTTTCTCTGCACCGATAGTAGTGGCCGGGCCGTGGCCGGAGTAGACGGTCGTTTCATCCGGCAGCGCAAACAACACGCGCTTGATGCTGTGCATCAACGTCTCGTAACTGCTGCCGGGAAAATCGGTGCGCCCAATGCCATCTTGAAACAGCACATCGCCGCTGAACACCGCCCGGCTGGGCGCGTGATAGAATGCCACATGCCCGACGGTATGGCCGGGCACGAACAATACCTCGAAAGTCAACGCGCCGCAGCTAAGCGGCTTGCCCGGTTCCAAGAGCATATCCGGCTCGGGATAACGACGCGGTGGCAGGCCGAAGAGCGCGGCCCCGCCGCCGGCGCGGTACAGCGGCAGCTCCTTCGGATGAACGGCCAGCGGCGCGCCCGTCGCCGCGACCACTTCCCCCACCGCGCCGATATGATCAAAGTGGGTGTGCGTCAGCAGCACGGCTTTCACCTTCAGCGCGTTCTGCCGGATGGCGTTCAGCACCTTATCCGCCTCATCGCCCGGGTCAATGACGACGGCGTCCCTGGTCGTCTCGTCAGCGACGAGATAACAGTTGGTGGCAGTCATGCCCAGAGGAAGCGTTAGAATCATGCGCGTGTCGTTGAGCGGCCAGTGGTCGAGCAATCACATAGCCAGGTGGACCGGTAGCAGGATTGTACTCGACGCCCTGGAACTTTGGCACCCGACAGCCTGGCCTCATCATGTTCCTCCGCATTGAACAAGCCGGCCTGCTGACCACGGTGCAGGATCTGGGGCGCGCCGGCTACGAGCGTTTTGGCGTCCCCGTCTCTGGCGCGCTGGATGCGCTGGCGTTGCGGGCTGCGAACGCGCTGGTGGGCAACACGCCCGACGCCGCCGGGCTGGAGACCCCCACGACCGTTGTGCTGACGGCCGAGGCTGACCTGCTCATGGCAGCCTGCGGCGCGGGCGAGGCCAGTGTGCGGGTTAACGGTCGGGCACGCCCTATGTGGATGGCGTTCTTTGTGCGCGCGCGCCAGACGGTTGAAGTGAGCGCAGCGCCGGGACATTGGGCTTATCTGGCAGTGAGCGGCGGGATCGAGGCGCCGCTTGTGCTCGGCTCGCGCGCGACTTACTTGCGCGGCGGCTTCGGTGGCTGGGAGGGCCGCGCACTGCGGGCGGGCGACCGGCTGCCTGTCGGCCCAAACGTGGCGCCGTCTGCCTCCGCCGCAGGCCGCACGCTGCTCAGCCCACATCGCCCTCCGTATGCCGACCATCTGATCGTAGAAGTCATCCTCGGCCCGCAACTCGACTATTTCAGCCAGGCCGCGCTCGAGGTTTTTCTCACGGCGGAGTTCGCCGTCAGCACCGAGGCCGACCGCATGGGCTACCGATTGAGCGGGCCGGCGGTGGCGCCGATGCGCGCCGACATTCTGAGCGAAGGAATGGCGCTCGGCGCAGCGCAGGTCCCGGCGAGCGGCCAGCCCATCGTCATGCTGGCCGACCGGCCCACCACCGGCGGTTACCCTAAAATCGCGACCGTGATCCGCGCCGATGTGCCGCTGTTGGCGCAATGCCCGCCCGGCGCCGGGCGGGTACAATTCCGCACAACCACCGTCGAGGCAGCGCAGGCCAAGTACCGCGCGCGCCTGGCCGCGCTGCACCGCATCGTCGAACCGACTGATGATGACTGACCGCCAACCGCGGGCCGCGGTCTGTCGTCCGTCGTCCGTCTCAAATGACCATTGACCTGAACTGCGACCTCGGCGAAAGCGCAGGACACGACGAGGCCCTGCTGCCGCTCATCACCTCGGCCAATGTGGCCTGCGGGCTGCACGCGGGCGGGCCGGCGGAGATGGCGCACGTGGTGCGGCTGGCGCACCAGCACGGCGTGGCCATCGGCGCGCATCCGGGCTATGCCGATCGTGAGCACTTTGGCCGGCGCGACCTCTCGCTGCCGCCGGAGGCGGTCGAGGCGCTGTTGCTCTATCAGCTTGGCGCACTAGCGGCGCTGGCGCGCGCAGCGGGCGTCGAACTTCGGCACGTCAAGCCGCACGGCGCGCTCTACAACCAGGCCGCGCGGGATCGCAGTCTGGCACAGGCGGTAGCCCGCGCGGTCGCAACGTTCCGCCGTGAATTGATTCTGGTGGGGCTAGCCGGCTCGCTGTTGCTGGAGGCCGGGCGGGAGGCCGGGCTGCGCGTCGCGGGCGAGGGTTTCCCGGATCGCACCTACAATCCGGATGGCACCCTCATGTCCCGCACGCTGCCCGGCGCGATGCTGGAGGATGCAGAAGCCGTGGCCGCGAACGCCGTGCGCTTGGCGACCGAGGGCGTCGCCACACCCGGCGGGCGCGTGCCGGTCGAGACCCTGTGTATTCACGGCGATGGCCCGCACGCTGTCGCGTTCGCGCGGGCCGTGCGCGCCGCCCTCACCGAGCGCGGCATTTCCTTGGCCAGTCTCTGACTGCCCCACCGAGTCGCCGCGAGGCGGAGAAAAGCTCCGCGCCTCGGCAACTCTCCACCACCGCCGATGAATGCTCACGAACTCGTCAACGCTGCCCTCGCCTTCGCGGCGCGCGCCCATGCCCACCAGGTGCGCAAAGGCACCGAGACGCCTTACATTGTCCACCCGGTCGGTGTGATGCTGATCTTGATCGAGATGGGCGAGCGCGACCCCGAGTTGCTGAGCGCGGCGCTACTGCACGACACGGTGGAGGACACCGGCGTGACGCTGGCCGAATTGCGTGCGCTCTTCGGCGAGCGGGTGTCGGCGATTGTGGAAGGCTGCTCTGAGCCGGACAAACGCGACTCCTGGGAACATCGTAAGCAACACACCGTGGATTATCTCAAGACCGCACCGCCGGAGGTGCAACTGGTCTCCGCCGCCGACAAGCTGCACAACCTGCGTTCGCTGGTGCGGGATGAAGCGCAGCACGGCGCGGCGGTGTGGCGGCGCTTCAAGCGGGGCCGTGCCGAGACGGGCTGGTATTACCGCGCCGTGGCCGCCAGCCTGAGCGCCGGCGAGTTGCGCGAGCATCCGCTAATCCGCGAATTGCAGAGTCTGGCAACCAGTTTCTTCAAGGACGGACCGTAATGCCGTTGAGCCGCTTCATTCGTGCGCTGATCGGCCTGGGCACGGGCGTTTACGTGCTGCTGCCATTTCTGTTCGCCGCATTGGGGCTGTTGGTCACTTTCGGTGTGCCACTGTGGCTGGCCTTCTCCGAGTGGCAGCGCGGCGCTCCCCCTACCCTTGTCGTTTTTCCCCTCTTCATCTTCGGGCTGACCGCGCCGGTGCAGTGCCTGCTCGTGCCCCTGCACTTTCTGCTGACCGGTGTCTACCTCGTTCACCTGGTAAAGAACAATGTCGCGCTCGAGGTGTACCGCATCTTGCTGGCGCTGGGCCTCGTCTTCGCGCCCGTGATCGCCATGCCCATCTACTTCTTCCTGTACATCTGGCCGGATACGCCGCCCGCCTGGGCGTTGGAGCCGACGCGCAGCCCTTGAAAGACCCATCAAAAAGACAGAGCGCGGCCACTTTCGGCGCGCGCTCCGGATTCCGTTTGGCAGGGCGGCTTTACTTCAAGGCTTCGTCAAAGGCAACAGCGAAGTCCTCTTCCGGCACGCGGCCAAACCAGGTTTTAAGCACCTGCCCGTTGGCATCCAGCAGCACCCACTGCGGCTGGGCGCGGAACTGTAGCTGGGTTTTGAAACCGGCGTTGCGGGGGTCGTCAATATCCAGGCTGGTAAAAATAATCCGGCCCGCATAGCGCTCTTCGAGCCTACGCACGGTAGGCTGCATCGAGCGGCACGTCCCTCACCAGAAGGCGAAGAACTCCACCAGTTGCGGGTGGCCCGCCGCCAGGTTCACCTGGGTCGGGTCGGAAACTTTGAAGCCGTCCACGAACTGGCGATTGTCCATTGGAAAGGCCAAAGCCAGTGTGGTGGCCGTCGCGGCGACCTCAGGCGCGGCGGTGGGCGCGGCCGTGGCTGGGACTGGCGGTGGGGGCACAGTGGTCAGGGCGTTCGTCGGCGCAGCCCCGGCCTGTTCAACCGCCACGGTCGGCGGCGCAGAGGTGTGGGTCGCTGTCGCTGCCGGCGCGCAGGCGGTCAGCAGAACGCTGAACAGCAGAAGGGCGAGGAGAAGTTGTCGCATGTTGTCACCTCCTTTCGATGCAGGAATGGTAACATGCAAATTCTATCGCTCCGTGCCTGGGCAAGGTCTTACGGAATTGTTACTTATGAGTCCTCTGCAAAAAGCCGAACTTTAACAACCAACAACCAGGGCGTGCGCTGGTCGAGGGCATAGCCAGCCTGCCAGGAAGCGCCGAAGAGCGGCAAAAAAAGAAACCTGGGGTGTCATGGACTGGTCTTTTTCGTTCAGGACTGTCTGCATGGCTTTGATTTTCGCTGCTGAGTAGCGCTGAATTCGCCGCACATTGGTCATGGCAGCCGAACTGATGATCA
>JBBIQY010000036.1:0-36011 GCA_037442085.1 Anaerolineae bacterium | reverse complement strand
CGAGCGGCTTCGGTGTTGCTGAAGACCTTCTGCGCGGCAATCAGAAAATGAATGTAGTCGAGTTCGTCACACTTGGGCGGGTTCATACCCGCAGTGTACCCGACTTATGGCAAGTGCGTAACTCCTAAAAAGATGCAGTTCGAATATCAGATCGGCGACGAGACGCTGACCCTCCGGATTGAGAAATCCGGCGCGGGTTATGTGATTGTGCTTGGTGAGCGGGTGCTCACCGTGGAGGAGGCGCAGTGGCATGACGGCGAGTTGCGTCTTGTAATCAATGGCGAGCGGCGCGTCATCCACGTGGCGGCGGACGGCCCGCGCCGGTGGGCGGCGCTGGAGGGTCAGACTTTCGTCCTGACGGTGCCACAGGCCGGGACGCCTCCATCCCCCTTCAAGGGGCAGGGGGGAAGGCGCGGGCGCAGCGCCGATCACAGGCACGAGGCACTCGAAGCGCAGATGCCGGGCGTGGTGCGCCAGGTGCTCGTCACCGTCGGTGAGAGGGTGGAGCGCGGGCAGGCGCTGTTGGTGCTGGAGGCGATGAAAATGGAGATCCGCGTGGCGGCGCCGCATGCCGGCGTCGTGGAGCGCGTGGCGGTCAGCGAGGGCGACCCGGTGCAGCGCGGGCAGTTATTGGTCGAACTGGTCGGAAGTTGAGCGTGACGGGTTGAACGCTCAAGCCGTTGTGCGGCCTGTGACCGGACTGAGCGGCCAGGCCACCATCTCAATCGAGCGCGCAAAGTGCAACAACGGTGTGAGGCGCGGTAGTTCGAGGCCGGTCGGGGCCGCCATCGTATTCAGCTCGATCTCGGCATCGGCCAGCTGCAGCGGCCAGGGGGCATGGTGAATGTCCCCGCGATACACCACCCCCTCGGCAACGGTATACAGGCAATAGCGTTCGGTCAGCCAGTGGTCGAGCGCGCCGCGCAACGAGGTATACACCTCGCCCGCCGGACGGTAACGGGCGCGGAAGTCCGCCAGCGGCGCGCCGCGATGCGTGCGGTGGCTCTCGTAGCGGATCCAACCGTCTGGGGCGGCTTTCAGACTCATCTGCGCCGTGAAGTACGGCAGCCGATACCAGCGCCGCGCGATGGCCACCGCCAACGGGTTGGACGCGTCCAGGCTGAAGAAGTACACGCCCGGCTTTCCGCCCACCGTTACGTAGGTGCGCACGTTCAGCTCGAGAAAATAGGACAGCCACGGCACGGGGAAGGTGTAGCGCGGGTAGACGCGGCTCATTCTGAACGGAACCACGCCCAGCCAGGCCTGCCCCTCGAACAGGTCCGGCTCCAACTGTGGCGGCAGGACGCGGCGCATCGCGCCTGCCGGCACGGGCCAGTGGGCAAAGAGTAAGTTGTCCCACGTTTGCCGCATCACCCACGGTGTCTTGGGCGGCGGATAGGGGCGGTGAGAGACTTGGGAGAGGGTTTCGTTCATTGCTCGATTGTAGGGGGTGGCGGGCAGGGACTGAGCGGCACGACATGTGCGCGCGCCGCGTTGATTTACTCTCTGTATTCCACCGGTTTGGCCCCCTGCGCCAGTTCGGCCCATAACGCTGTGAGTTCTTCGCGCACCCGCGCAGCCACGGAATGGAGCGGCACGACGGCGCTGGACTTCTCGGCGCGGCGCTTGAGTTCTGCGCCGCCGGCCTTGAGGGAGCGTTCGCTGAACGTCGCTCGAAGCGGCAGGCCGATGATGTCGGCATCTTTGAATTTTACGCCGGCACGCTCGTCGCGGTCGTCCCACAGCACTTCCACGCCGGCCCGAGTCAATTCCTGATACACCTGCGCCGCCGCTTCTTCACCGCCGGGCAGCGAGACCAGGTGAACGTGATAGGGCGCAATCGAGATCGGCCAGCACAGGCCGTCGGCGTCGTTGTAATGCTCGGCTACGCAGGCCAGCAGCCGGCCCACGCTGAGGCCGTATGATCCCATAATGATGGGCTTGCTCTGGCCGTCCTTGTCGAGGAACGTTGCGCCGAGCGCTTCGGTGTAGCGCACGCCGAGTTTGGAGATGGTGCCGACTTCGACGCCGCGCGCCGCACGCAGCGTTGCGCCGCAGTCCGCGCAGGCCTGGCCCGCCTCGGCGGCGGCGATATCGGCCACTACGTGCGCCGTGTAGTCGCGCGGGTAGTTGGTGTTGAGCAGGTGATAGCCCGCCTCGTTGGCGCCCGCCACCAGGTTGGGTGAGCCGGGGATCGCGTCATCAATCACCAGCATGAGGCGGGAGGCATCCAGGCCGATCGGGCTGGCGTAGCCAGGCGAGGCGCCCACCGCGCAGATCTCGGCCTCGCGTGCGGGCCGCAGCGCCTTCGCCCGCACCGCGTTCGCCAGCTTGGTCTCGTTCACCTCCATATCGCCGCGCACCACTGCGAAGATGAATTTCTCTATGTCCACATCGCCTTCGGTCACCGTCGCGATCTGGAAGACGGCCTTGGCGGTTTTGGAAGTTGGAATGTTGAGGAACTGCGCCAGGCCCCGGATGGTGTTGATGCCGGGCGTGGCCACTCTCTCGAGAGGTAAGGCGGCCTCCGTTTGCGCCGCCGGTTTGCGGAAGCGCGCCACCTGCCGGTTGGCCGTATAGCCGCAGGCGTCGCACAGGATGAGCGTGTCCTCGCCGCTGGGCGTAAGATACATGAACTCGTGGGCGAGCATGCTCGTCGCGGTGAGCGTGCCACCCATCATGCCAGTGTCGCCCTTGACGGCGACGATGGGTAGCCCGGCGCGGTTGAAGATGTTGCTGTAAGCCTCATAGTGGGCGCGGTACTGGCGGTCGAGGCCGTCCCAGTCCGCATCCAGGCTGTATGAGTCCTTCATCATAAACTCATGTGCATGGATCAGGCCGGCGCGCGGGCGCGGCTCGTCGGGCCACTTGGTCTGAAGGTGGTAGATCAACTGCGGTAATTGCCGGTATGACTTGATCTCGCGGCGCGCTAGATCGGCCACTACCTCTTCGCGCGTCATCGCCAGCGCCCTATCGCGGCCTGGGCGGTTATCGAAGCGGTCGGTCTCCTTCCACAAATCCGCCGGGTGCATGACGGGCATCAGCAGCTCCTGCCCGCCGATGGCGTTCATCTCCTCACGGATGATCTGCTGGATCTTGGCAGCGGCGCGGAAGCCGAGCGGCAGCAGGCTGTAGAGGCCGGCCCCCAGCGGCCGGAGGAAGCCGGCGCGCAGCAGCCAGCGATGGCTAGCGTTCTCGGCCTCGGCGGGCGCTTCCCGCAGAGTCTGGCTGAAGAGTCGCGTCATTCGCATATCGCGCTGAGTCCCTGATTGAGATGGCGGCTATTCTAGCACCGGCTTCAGTTTGACACGCGCGCTATGCTTCGTATAATTCCGGCAACGCTAAATCCCAAACGCCGTGACCGGGACGAGTATCGGCCCAGCGGACGCCAGGGAGCGCGCGCCCCAGACTGCAAGCGCGCGCCGTCCCGCCGCCGAGAAAACCACCCGCGAGCGTGAGCCGAAACGCCGCAAGGTTTTGAGAAGCGTGCTTCAAGGCGAACGGGCCGGCCCGTTATAGCCGCTAGAGAAAGTCGCTTAGTCGGAGGGTCGGGCGGTCACTTACGCCTCGACCGGATGGCCACGAGACAAGCTGACTAACTTGGGTGGAACCGCGTCGTCGTAAGACTCCCGCCCCAAGAGGGTTGGGAGTTTTTGTTTGGCCTTGTCTGAACATTGTTCCTGGGAGAATGGCCATGTCCGAAAAATACGAAGAGACCGAACTCTATAAGATCCGTCACTCGGCGGCGCACGTGATGGCGCAGGCGGTGATGGAGATGTTCCCCGGCCAGGCCCGCCTCGCCATCGGTCCGCCGATCGAGGACGGCTTCTACTACGATTTCGACCTGCCGCGCCCGCTCTCGGTCGAGGACCTCGCGGCCATCGAGAAGCGCATGCGCCAGATCATCGGCGGCAAGCATCCGTTCGTGCGCCGCGAGGTCAGCGCGGACGAGGCCCGGCAGCATTTCAAGGATCAACCCTATAAGCTGGAGCTGATTGACGGGCTGGACAAGGGCGGCGCGGATGAATATGGCAATCCAATCGCAGACAAGCCGGTGATTTCGTTTTACACGCACGACACGTTCACGGATTTGTGCCGCGGCCCGCATGTCGAGCATACGGGCCAGCTCAACCCCGCCGGCATCAAGCTGATGAGTGTGGCCGGCGCATACTGGCGCGGTGATTCGAGCCGGCCGATGCTGCAGCGCATCTACGGCACGGCCTGGAAGACGAAGGAGGAGCTGGAGCGATACCTGTGGAAGCTCGAGGAGGCCAAAAAGCGCGACCACCGCCAGCTAGGCAAGGAACTGGACCTGTTCAGCATCTCGGAAGATGTGGGGCCGGGCCTGATCCTGTGGCATCCGAAGGGCGCTCGCATCCGCGTGCTGGTGGAGGACTTCAGCCGGCAGGCGCACCTGGAGAACGGTTACGAGTGGGTGTTTTCGCCGCACATCGGGCGCGCGCATCTGTGGGAGACATCCGGCCATCTCGGCTTCTACAAGGAGAACATGTACGCGCCGATGGATATCGAGGGCGAGGCCTACTATGCCAAGCCGATGAATTGCCCGTTCCACATCCAGATCTACAAGAGCCGCATTCGCTCCTACCGTGACCTGCCGCGCCGCTACGCCGAGTACGGCACGGTCTACCGTTACGAGCGCAGCGGCGTGCTGCACGGCCTGACGCGCGTGCGCGGCTTCACGCAGGATGACGCCCATATCTTCTGTCGCCCGGATCAGGTGGAGGCTGAGATTCTGCGCGCGCTGCAGTTCTCGCTCTTCATCTTGCGCAAGATGGGGTTGACGGATTTCAAAGCTTATCTGGCGACGCGGCCCGAGAAGTATGTCGGCGAAGTCGCCGATTGGGACAAAGCGACGGAGGCGCTGCGCCGGGCCGTGGAGAAGGAAAGCCTGCCGTATGTGTTGGATGAGGGCGGCGGCGCGTTCTACGGCCCGAAGATTGACCTGAAGGTGAACGACGCGCTGGGCCGTGAGTGGCAGCTCAGCACCATCCAGTTCGACTTCAACCTGCCGGCGCGCTTCGGGCTGGAATACATCGCCGAAGACGGGCAGCCGCGTCAGCCCTACATGGTGCATCGCGCGTTGCTCGGCAGCATGGAGCGGTTCTTTGGCGTGCTCATCGAGCATTTCGCCGGCGCGTTTCCGTTCTGGCTGGCCCCGGTGCAGGTCGAGGTGATCCCGGTCGCCGACCGCCACCTCCCCTACGCCCACGAAGTCGCGCGGCAACTGCGCGCCCACGGCTTCCGTGTGGAGGTGGACGAGCGTGGCGAGCGGATGCAGGCCAAGATCCGCGATGCTCAGTTGCAGAAGATCCCGTACATGCTCATCGTCGGCGATAAGGACCAGGCCGCCGGCGCGGTCTCCATCCGCAAACGCTCCGGCGAAGACCTCGGCCCCAAGCCGCTGGCAGAGTTCATCGCGTTGGCCAAAGCCGAAGCGGAGCAGTAGCCTCGGCTCTCAACTTCGGTTCGAAGAGGGGGTGCGAAGAGGTAACAGGCTGCTCGTCCGCTGCCGGCTAGGCCTCCACGCGCCTGATCTTTGCGCCGAGCGCCTGGAGCTTCTCGTCAATGCGCTCGTAGCCGCGCTCGATCTGCCCGATGTTGCGGATGACGGACGTGCCCCGCGCGCACAGCGCGGCAATGACCAGCGCCATGCCGGCGCGAATGTCCGGCGATTCGAGCGCCTCGCCCTGCAGGTTATTGGGGCCTTGCACCAGCACGCGGTGCGGGTCGCACAGGATGATACGCGCGCCCATTTGCACCAGCTTGTCGGTGAAGTACATGCGGCCCGGGTACATCCAGTCGTGAAAGAGCACCGAGCCGGTGGCCTGTGTCGCCAGCGTGATGGCGATGCTGGTCAGGTCGGTGGGGAAGGCCGGCCAGACGTTGGTCTTGATGGCCGGGATCGCGCCGCCCACGTCCGGCTGCACCGTCAGGGACTGGTCCGCAGGCACGTGTAGATCGTTGCCCTCCACCTCCCAGCGCACGCCCAGGCGCCCGAAGGCGAGGCGGATCATGTCCAGGTGCTGCACATCGGCGTTGCAGATGCGAATTGCGCCGCCGGTGACCGCCGCCGCGCCGATGAAGCTAACGACTTCGAGGTAGTCCGCGCCGATGGTATGCTCGCCGCCGTGGAGTTGGCGGACGCCGTGGACGGTGAGCGTGTTCGAGCCGATGCCCTCGATGCGGCCGCCAAGCTTGTTGAGGAAGTGACACAACTCCTGCACATGCGGCTCGGAGGCGGCGTTGCGGATCACGGTCTCGCCGCGCGCCAGGACGGCGGCCATCAGCGCGTTCTCGGTGGCCGTAACGCTGGCTTCGTCGAGCAGGATGCGCGCACCCTGAAGGGCGCGCGCCTGCATGACGAATTCGTTTGCCGTGTGAGTGATGGCCGCGCCGAGCGCCTCTAGCGCCAGGAAGTGCGTGTCCACGCGGCGGCGGCCGATCACATCACCGCCCGGCGGCGGCAGTTCGATCTCGCCATAGCGCGCCAGCATCGGGCCGGCCAGCAGCAGCGAAGCGCGGATGCGGCGACACAGCTCGGGGTCCAGCGCGCGTTTGCGTACGTTGGGCGTTTGTACTCGCCAGACGCCCGGCGCCAGTTCCTCGATCGTGACGCCCAGATCGCAGACAAGCTGGCGCATGGTTTCCACGTCGCGGATGCGCGGCACGTTGCGCAGGATGATCGGCTCGGAGGTCAGCAGGCAGGCAGCGATTAGAGGCAGGGCGGCGTTCTTATTGCCGGCGGGCGTGACGGTTCCACTCAACGGCGCGCCGCCTTCGATGACGAATTGCTCCATGCGGTTTGTCTCTTCTGTGTGATGAGTTGTCCCCCAGCGTGTGGCTGATTGTAGCGACGCGCCGGGCGCCGGTCAACCGACGATTGCGCTACGGGCCGCGGCGTTCGACCGCCCCTCCGACTCGCGCGAAAGGCCAAATCAGGCTAAAACACAGACGTTTTGGGCGTGAGTCGCCTTCCGCCGCATGGTAGAATCAACGTCTGTGACTGCGTCAGTCTCAAGAAAGCGGGCCCCTGCCCCGCCGGTCGGCGTCGTCGCTTCCATCATTGGGGGCTTCGAAACCGTTAATGCGCGGCTGACGCTGGTGCTCTTGCCGCTGCTGCTCGACCTGTGGCTGTGGCTGGGGCCGCGCCTGTCCGTGGAGCCGCTGGCCCAAGCCGCCGCCGCCTGGTTGGGAGAACTGGTGCAACAGCCCGACGGCGAAATCCTGTCCCCGTCCGTCGAGGTGATGCAGCAGGCACTCCTGCAACTGGGCGAGTCGTTCAACGTCTTTACCTATTTGAGCACTGCGCCGCTCGGCCTGCCCAGCCTGATGAGCAGTTTACCGGCCCGGGCCACACCGCTCGGCCCGGGGCTGTGGTGGCCAATCGGCGATCCATTGGTATTCATGGCGTTGTTTGGGCTGCTGGTGCTGCTCGGGTTGTGGGGTGGGGCGTTGTACTTCGGAGCAGTCGCCCAACAGGTGCGGGATGCTAGGCTCGACCTGGCCCGCCTGCTGCGCGAGGTCTGGAGCGACTGGCTACGCTTCATTGTGCTGATGTTGTTGCTGATCACAGTCGGCGTCGTCATTGGCGCGCCGACGCTGCTGATCGCCGGCATACTGGCGCAGGTCAACCGACTCATCGGCGATCTGGTGACGCTTGCGGCTGCGACGCTGGTGTTGTGGATGCTGATCTACTTCAGCTTCACGCCGCACGGCATCGTCCTTCAGCGGCGCGGGCTGGGCGGCGCGCTGTGGGATAGCGTGCACCTGGTGCACCGCAACCTGCCGCAGACCGCCGGATTGTACGCCGCCATCATGCTCATCAGCGTCGGCCTGGGGTGGGTGTGGCGTCTGCCCAGCGCTGCGACCTGGTGGATGGCAATCGGCCTGGGCGCGCATGCGCTGGTTTCGACGGCGCTGCTGGCAGCGACGTTTGTCTTTTACAAAGATCGTTATCGCTACTGGATCGCGGCCCAGACCACCCCACGGCTGTCGGGCGATAGTTGATCTAATTCGTGAACGCGCCGCTAAGAGCCTATCTCTAGACCCAGATCAAACCGCCAAGGCGAAGTTCAGAGATAAGCTCTAAAGCTGCTGCGGCTTCTGGTGTGAACGAGGTTCGCCGACAGCCGCCGGCGAGTTTTGGAGATAGCATGACTGATCAATTGACCTATGATGTTGCTT
This sequence comes from Anaerolineae bacterium, assembly GCA_037442085.1. Classification (GTDB taxonomy): domain Bacteria; phylum Chloroflexota; class Anaerolineae; order Anaerolineales; family UBA6663; genus JANWXR01. Next base: position 27,806 of record JBBIQY010000036.1, on the reverse strand, counting down.
CCATTCAGGCCCTCGAGGGCATTGAGCACGTGCGTAAGCGGCCCGGCATGTATGTGGGCGGCACGGACATCAAGGCCCTGCATCACCTCGTCTACGAGGTGGTGGACAACTCGATTGACGAGGCGCTGGCCGGCTACTGCACCCAAATCAACATCACCATTCACCCGGATAGCACGGTCACCATCCAGGACAACGGCCGGGGCATCCCGGTCGGCCCACACCCGACGAAGAAGGACGCCAAAGGCAAGCCGATGGAGACGGTGGATGTGGTGATGACCATCATCGGCGCGGGCGGCAAGTTCGGCGGCGGCGGATACAAGGTGTCCGGCGGCCTGCACGGCGTCGGCGTCTCCGCCGTCAACGCCCTCTCCGAGTGGATGGAGACCGAGGTCAAGCGCGACGGCAAGCTGTGGCGGCAGCGCTACGAGCGCGGCGTCCCGGTCGGGCCGATCAGGCAGGTCGGCAAGGTCAAGAGCGACGACACCGGCACACAGCAGACTTTCAGGTTCGACCGCACGATCTTCAAGGAAGAGGGCCTGGACTACAAATTCGAGACGCTGGTCACGCGCTTTCGTGAAATGGCCTTCGTCGCGCGCGGCGTGCGCATCAACTTCAAGGACGAGCGCGATGGCCGCGAAATGAACTTCTACTTCGAGGGCGGCATCAAGAGCTTCGTGCGCTACCTCAACCGCAACCGCGAGGCGCTGCACCCGGTTGTCCACGCCGAAAAAGAGGTGGATGGCGTGGGCGTCGAAGTGGCCGTGCAATATACCGACTCTTACAACGAGTCGGTCTACTCGTTCGCCAACACCATCAACACCGTGGACGGCGGCACACATATGACCGGCCTGCGCTCGGCCCTCACCCGTGTCATCAACGACTATGGGCGGAAGAGCGGCCTGCTCAAGGACTCCGACCCGAACTTCTCCGGCGAGGACACGCGCGAGGGCCTGACGGCCATCGTCAGCGTTAAACATCGCGAGCCGCAGTTCGAGAGCCAGACCAAGGTCAAGCTGATGAACCCCGAAGTGCAGACCGTCACCCAGCAGGTGGTGATGGAGGCCTTCGGCGCGTTCATGGAGGAGAACCCGCGCGAGGCCAAGGCCATCATCGAGAAATGTCTGACCTCGGCCCGCGCGCGCGAGGCGGCCAAGAAGGCGCGCGACCTGGTCATCCGCAAGAGTGCGCTGGAGAGCCTGACGCTGCCCGGCAAACTGGCGGACTGCTCCGAGCGCGAGCCAAGCAAGGCCGAGTTATACATCGTCGAGGGCGACAGCGCCGGCGGATCGGCCAAGCAGGGCCGCGACCGGCACTTTCAGGCCGTCTTGCCGCTGCGCGGCAAGATCCTCAACACCGAGCGCGCGCGCCTCGATAAAATTCTGAGCAACAACGAGGTCAAGGCACTGATCTCCGCGCTGGGCACCGGCATCGGCGAGAACTTCTCGCTCGAGGGTCTGCGCTATGGGCGCGTCATCCTGATGACGGACGCCGACGTAGATGGTTCGCACATCCGCACCCTACTGCTTACCTTCTTCTTCCGTTACATGCAGGCGCTGATCGAGAACGGCCACCTGTACATCGCCCAGCCGCCGCTCTACCGCATCGAACACAAGAAGCAGGTGCAGTACGTCTATAGCGACGCCGAGAAGGACAAGGCCCTCAAGGCGCTGGGCAAGGACGCCGAGAAAGCCGTCATTCAGCGCTTCAAGGGGTTGGGCGAGATGAACGCCGAGCAGTTGTGGGAGACGACGATGAACCCGGCCAATCGCACGCTGCTGCAGGTGGACATCGAAGACGCCGCCGAGGCCGACCGTACCTTCGACATGCTGATGGGCGACGCCGTGGACCCGCGCCGCAAGTTCATCCAGACGCACGCCAAGAACGTGAAGAATCTGGATGTGTGACAAACTGAGAGGACTCTGTGAACGCGGTCGTTGTTGGCGATGCTGCCCTCACGCGCCGGAAGCAGACAGCTGAGGCGCTGCGCGAACGCCGCAGCAAAGTCTGGGAGGCGGCGCTCTTGAAGTCTCGCTATCACGCCAGCCGCATGGTCGTCTGCTGATTTCGATTAGCCGGAACTTGCTTTCGCCTTCTCTGCCACTTTGCGAATGACCGCGCCGACGGCTGCGGCCGGGCTGGTGAGCGCGGCGACGGTCACCTCGAAGATATCCGGGGCCATATCGGCCAGGCCCCGGAGCCAGCGCTCGACCTTGCTGGCGTTGGCCTCCTCGCCCTTCTTCAACTCTTCTTCGATCCGGCGCACCTCCTGTTTCACTTCATCTTTGTCTACATTTGGGTCGGGCGGACGCGCCTCGATCTGTTTATAGATGTCGGCAAAGGCCTTCGCCAGTTCAGCCGCGCTGGCGCCCGCGGTGACGCTGGCCTGTGCCCCGCGCCCGATGGCGATGCCCGACGAACCGGTGATATCGCCGACGCTGATGTTGTCGCCGGTATGGGTCGTGGTGGTGATCTTGTCGCCCTGCACCACGTCGCCGCCAATTTTAGTGTCACGTCCCGACTTGATCGAGATCCCGGTGTTCTTCTCGGTTTTCTGGCTCATCGGGGGCGCTCCTTTTGACTCTTCTTTGACAGGCTCAAATCCCTGATTGACCTGCAGGTCGTGAATATCGAGGGCGTACAGGAAAGCGCGCTTGTCCGGCGCGGCAGGGTCGGTGGCCAGGCGGGCGTGCTGCAGCAATTGCTCGCGCCCGGCCTCGCAGGCGCGGTCGAAGGAGAACGTCCCGTTGCCGTCGCGCCCGCGGCCCTCGGGGAAGGTGGCCGCCAATGACCTGCTCTGCGCCGCGCCCGTGCATTCGACAAAGACGTACTCCTGGTCTGCGAGGCTTTGCAGGATGTCGAGCTTGTCCAAGCGGCCCTTGTCCCAGGCCATGGCCTTTGGCGGCTTCTTGTTGTCCAGGCGCGTGCGGGTGTTGGAGAATCCGGCGAAGGCATGGCCCTCCACAATCACCAGCAGCGGCAGCAGATCGCAACTCAGGCACATCGTCGCGAACAGCACGGCCAGGTCGAGACAGGTGCCGGTGTTGTCGTCCAGGATGGTCCTGGGCTTACGGATGAGCTGCGCTACCGTGCTGCGCGGGTGAAAGGGCGCCAGGTCGTACTGAAGCTTCCGCTTGAGGAGGACTTTGTAAAGTTGCTCTGCCACGCCGCGCGGACCTTCTTCCTGAAGCAGGTCTAAGCGGTTGGTGTGCTTTGGCCAGCCGAACTCGTCCGGCAAATCCTCCGGCTGGACGTAGCGCGCTAGCGCGCGTTCTTCGGCCCGCGCCCATTCGTAGTGTTTGTCGCTCATGGTCGAGATTCCTCAATCCAGGGCGGAGACATCCGCCACTTCGAAGACGCCATGCACCGGCGCCGGCGCGCGCGGGCCGGGCGTCTGGGCGCGGGCTGTCACCTGATACAGCCCGGGCGTCAGGCCGCCGAATTCCACGGTCTTCGCCTCGGCCCCGGCCTGAACGGTCTGCGTTGCCCCCGGCCCGGCCTGGCCGACCGCCTCGACCGTGACATTGACGCCCTGCGCCTGGTCGCCGGCGTTCACTAATCTCAGTGTGATGGTCGCCGGCTCGTCGGGCAGGTACAGCGGCTCGAGGCCCAGGCTGAGGGCAGGCCGCGCCGTTTCCGGTTCGCCGTACAGGTTTTGCGTGCCGGCGGCGACGAGCTGCGTCAACGTATCCAGCAGCGGCTCGAGCGTCAGCTCATTGTTCGTCAGCCAGCCGTGGCGCTCGACGGCGAAGCGCGCGATCTGCTGATCGTCCAGATCGGCAGGGATGGCGGACAGTCGCGGCACGGTCCCGTCCCCGTCGGCGGCGACGAGCTTAGGATCCAGACCGGCGGGCAGGCCGTAGTCCAGCCGCAGCACACCTTTCTCCAGAATCAGCGACTGGTGGGTGTCCTGGCGCGTCCCTACCCAGGGCAGCAACACCTGCCGGTACTGCGGATCGGTGCGGTTCTGAAGCGCAGCCTGGCGCGTGGCCTCGAGGAAATTGGCGCGGGCCGCCTGGGCGCGCGCCCGGTTCACGTTGGGCAGGTCGGCCTCCGCGGCACGCACCCATTGGCCGTTGACGTTGATCGCCGGATAAACCGGAAAACACTGGTAGATGGACTCGAACGAACGCACGACAGGATCGAGGTAACTGAAAAGTTTGGCCGGGCCTTTGCTGAAGCCGTGGCTGACCTTGGCTAGCGCGCCGAGCGCGCCGCGATGAGGTGAGCCGACGGTGATCAGGGCGCGGCAATGGCGCCAGCCGCCGAGCACCTCGACGTAGTAGCGCGAGATCAGCCCGCCCATGCTGTGCGCGATCAGGATGACTTGCGCGTCGCTTGCGCCGCTCCACTCGCGCCAGCGCGGCAACTGCCGTTCGATGAACTGCTGGAGTTTGCGCGCCGTGGCCCGGTTGTCGCGCCGCCAGTCGTAGGGGAAGGTGAAGAAGTTGGCCTCGTCCGCCGGCGCGTGGATCGAGCCGGGCGTCAAGTCGAAGTGCTCGGGGAGGCGGCGGGTGATGACGCCGTAGCCGGCATGCTCGACGATGAAGGGGACGGAATGCACGTCCTCGAGCAAACGTGTCGCGATGACGCCGTCGCCCAGTTCTCCGGCTTCCGGATCGTCTTGCTGAACGTGAAGTTGGGCGATGCTCTGGCCGCGCCCCTTCAGAAACTGCCAGAGCGCCTGGCCGGAGAGCGCCCAGAGGTCTTTGCCGTCTTTTTGTAATGCGCTGCCCATGATGCCGGGCAGAAAGATGACGAGGTGGCGCATCTGGACGGGCATGGCGACGCTCCTTGATCCAGCCGCTTTGCGTGGATGCAGCGAGTATATCATGCAGTGGAACTTTCCCCTGCCGGTGCAGCGTCGTTGGAGAAACCGGAGGAATCTGCTATGCTGACCCAACGCGCTCTCGCCGCCCTGGTGGCCTTGTTCCTGCTCGTTGCAACGAGCACGCTCGCTGCCTGTTCAGCCCCGCCTCTTACCCAACCTGTTGAAAGTCCTGTGACTCAGGTTGTGGCCGCCACGCAGGCAGCGTCGGCCTATGTTGTGCGTTCGCAGGCCGAGCTGGCTCCGGCCAGCGAGGGTGCGGCGATGGATCCGTCGCTGGCCCCAGCCCCGCCGGTGGCGTTTGGCGCGCCGGGGGCAGAGCAGGTGCGTGAAGCGGATGAAAAATCCGGCTTCGGAGCACCCACGCCCTCGCCCCTGGTATTCGTCGAGCCGGGCAGTGGGCTGGTGATCAAGGACGCCGAGGTTGACCTGGTGGTGGACGACGTGGCGCGTTCGCTGGCGCGGGTGACGCAACTGGCCGCCGACCATGGCGGCTACCTGATCAACTCGGAGGTAGCCCAGCACAACGGTTTTGCCTATGCCCTGGTGCGGCTGGCGGTGCCGGTGCAGAACTTCGAGCGGGCGCTGAATACCTTGCGGCAACTGGCTGTGCGCGTGGAGCGCGAGCGCGCCTCCGGCCAGGACGTGACCGCCGAGTATACCGACCTGCAATCGCAGCTCATCAACCTCGAAGCGACGGCGGCGCGCGTCCGCGAATTTCTCAAGGACGCCCGCACCGTCGAAGAGTCGCTGCGCATCAATCAGCAGCTCTCCGAGCTGGAGGGTCAGATCGAGCGCGTCAAGGGCCAGTTGCGCTACTATGCAGGCCGCGCCGCATTCTCGACCATCACGGTTGCGCTGCGGCCCGAGACGCCTACCCCAACCCCGACTCCTACCCCGACGAGCACGCCCTCGCCCACGCCAACACCCACCGCTACCCCCACGCCTCCCTGGCAGCCCGACAAGACCTTCGACGCTGCCTCTCAGGTTCTGGTGTCCGTGCTCCAAAACGTCATTGATGTGGCGATCTGGGTCGTGGTCGTGGGCGGGCCGTTCGTGCTGATCGGCGGGGTGTTGCTCGGCGCAGGTCGGCTGTTGCAACGTCGCCTGAAGTGAATGGATGCAGCAGATGGCGGAGAGATGGAACGGATGAAATTACCTCCGTTCCATCTGTTTCGCCTCCGTGGTTCTACCGGATTCAACGGGAAATAGCGTCCTGATCCTTCAGCTTCGCTCAGGAGAGCGCCGCGCACCCTGAGCGAAGCGAAGTCGAAGGGCGCGGCGCGCAGTCGAAGGACGCAGGTATCATCCCGCCAAAGTTGGGAGAGCCGCCTCCGTGCAATCCTTTGCGGCAACTGGGGTACAATCCACTCTCGAGAGTCGTGTGGAGAGGCTCATGACGGATACAACCCCTGAAACCCCCGAAGCTGAGAAAGGCGAATCGCTCTTCGACCGGGCCATGCGTCAGGCGCGCGAGGCCGGCGCCCGCGTGCAGCCCGAGTCGGACGCGGCGCTGCCCGTAGTCGGAGCGGTAGCGGCCGGGGGCGTTGCGGCCAGCGTCAAGGATGCGACTTCGCCGGCCGCTTTCCGCTATCACACGGCGCGCACGCCGCAGGCCACGCTGCGCGTCTTCACCGACGCCCTGGCTGCGCTCGGCGACCACGACACGCGACCGGATGTGACGGGGCGGGGCGATCAGGTCACCGTCAACTTCCTGCAGAAACTGCCCACCGGCAACTGGGTCACTGCCGTCACCATCGCGCTGACGCAGGCCGCCGACGAGGTGAATGTGACGGCCAGTGCGCCCAGCCTGGCGGCGCTGGGCGGCGCGACGGCGCAGGTGGGCGGCGCCGCCCTCGGCTCGCTGGGTAAGTTGCTCACCGGCAACGTCGTCGGCGGGCTGGTGGATGCCGCGCGTAACGTCGGCCGCATCACGGAGTCGGCGGAGAACCTGGCGCTGAGCAACCGTATCCGCGAGACCATCCAGCGCATCGGCAATCAGCTGGATGATGAGTGGCGGCAGGTGATGCATCAGGAACGGCAGCGCGCCGAGCAGACGCTGCTGCTGAGCACCTGCAAATTCTGCGGTGCGCCGTTCGCCTCGGCGGACGAGGCCGTCTGCGCCGTGTGCGGCGCACCGCGCATTCAGGGCAAGGGAGAACCGGAGGTCAAATGAAGATTCCGCGCCGTATTTTGCAGATCATGCCTGCCGCCGGCTGGGCGGCTGAAATCGTCGAGGGCGAGATGGTGCAAACGAGGCCGCTCCTCGGCTGGGCTATGGTGCAGGATGGTTCCGATGTCATCGTAGTGGGCCTGGTGGCCGGCAAGAAAGTCGAGTTTGCCGACGACCAGCCCGGCTTCGATGGCTATGCCTATCTGACCGATCTGGCGGCGGACGCCGTCGAGGAAGCGCTGTTCGAGGACGATGACTTTGACGAGGAAGACCTGGGCGATGGGCCGCCCTCGCTGCATAAGCCATCACGCTTGAATTGAGGGCGAGTTGCAAAAGGGCTCGGTTCGGAATTCCCCGCCGAAGATCGCCTGTACGCGCCTACGATCTGCCAGGTTTGCCGTCTCCGAGACGCCGCTTGCCGGCGCCTAGGGTGAGCGTCGCTGTATCGCCGAGGGACAGCGGGTTCTTCTCCGCCATGTCTCCTGGCCGGTCGCAACCATGCGCCCGGCGCCGGTTGCGTCTCGGCCTCTGCTTTGTCGTCCTGCTTGCCTCTGCTCGCCCACTCGTGCTAAACTCATGCCATGTTCACCAGCCCGTTGACTCCAGCACAAGCTCACGCGCACCCTGGGTGTGATCGGTTTGGCCTGGGCTGAGAACGAGTCCATCGTTCTACCTGTAAGAGCGCGGGCCACCGGCCCGCGTTTTATTTTGTTGGGAGTTCGACGTGAAAGTTAACATCCCCACCGTCAAAGGCGCGCGCGACTTTTATCCCGAGCAGATGGCCCTGCGCAACTGGCTCTATGAGAATATGCGCGCCGCCTCGCAAGCCTTTGGTTATCAGGAATACGACGGGCCGTTCCTCGAGATGCTGGAGCTGTACGCCGCCAAGTCCGGCGAGGAGCTGCTCAAGGAGAACTTTGTCCTCAAGGATCGTAGCGGCGATACCCTCACCCTGCGCCCTGAATTGACGCCCTCGCTGGCGCGGATGGTGGCTGCCCGCCAGGCGCAGTTGCCGCGGCCTATCCGTTGGTGGAGCTTTGGCCCATTCTGGCGCTACGAGCGCCCACAGAAGGGCCGCTCGCGCGAGTTCTTTCAGTGGAACGTGGATTTGCTCGGCGTGGACAGCCCGGCGGCGGATGCCGAGCTGGCCGGCGTGATGGCCGCTTTCTTCACGCGAATTGGCTTTACGCCGGCGGAGATCAAGCTCCAGTTCAACAACCGCCGTCTGATGGACGGCGAGATCGCTGCGCTCGGGCTGACCGCCAACAAGCTCAGCGTCTTCAAGTTGATTGACAAGCGCGACAAGCTGAGCACGGAAGACTGGAGCCGGTACGCCGCCGAGCTGGGTCTCTCAGAGAAGCAGTTGGCCGGCCTGCAGGCTGTGCTCGACCGGCGCGACCTATGGCAAAAGTCGGACGAGTGCACGGCCTTCCTCGAGGCCGCCGAGGCGCTGGGCATCCGCGATTTCCTTGAGTACGATCCGACCGTGATCCGCGGCCTCGACTATTACACGGGAACGGTCTTCGAGGCGCGCGACCGGGAGGGCGAATTTCGCGCCATCCTCGGCGGCGGGCGCTATGATGACCTGGTCAGCGCCGTCGGCGGCGACCGGCTGCCCGGCGTGGGCTTCGCAATGGGCGACGTGGTGATCGGGCTGGTGGCTCAGAAGTACGGCAAGATACCCGCCCTGCGCACCTCGCCGACGGAGGTGCTGGTGACGGTTTTCAGCGCCGAGACCCTGGCCGAGTCCCTGCGCCTGGCAACCGAGCTGCGCGCCGCCGGCCTGTGCGCCGAGTGGTATCCCGAACCCGTCAAGCTGGACAAGCAGCTCCGCTACGCTAACGCAACCGGGGTGCGCTTTGCCGCCATCCTCGGACCGGATGAACTGGCGCAGGGGACGGTTATAGTGAAGGACCTGAGCAGCCGGACGCAGTCGGCTCTGCCGCGAGCGGAAGTGGCCGCAGCTATCCGGGGCAAAACGGTCAAGGCAACATAAGCTGTCGAACCAGGGGATATCAGGCGAGAAAAATTGCCAGGCGCTCGGGCAATTCATGATAAAATCCGGCCTGTGCCGGTGAGGCCGGCGCGCATGGTGGGTGTAGCTCAATGGCAGAGCACTTGACTGTGGCTCAAGGGGCTGTGGGTTCGAGACCCATCACCCACCCTGAAAAGTCAACTCGTCGGTCAGTCTGGCCGGGTTGATTGACCGACGAGTCGGCGACTGACCAAGAGTGTAACTTTGCCCTCGTAGCTCAATGGATAGAGCGCTTGACTTCGGATCAAGTGGCTGTGGGTTCGAGTCCTGCCGAGGGCGCTCAACCGTTATCTCCGTGCGTTGCTAAGTTTCTCGCTGATGAGCCAACTGGATAATAGCTGGTCGGAAGCCAGATGATGGGCTGCTGAGGAATGCGCCGCTCACGCGAGTTGTTGTTTAACGATGACACGCTTCGACTGGAGCTGCTTCTAACGCCGCTCAATCGGCTCGACGTGTCTATCGAAAAATCATACTTCAGCGAAGCGATCCGTATCGCGCGTGAGGACCTCAAGCGTCTGCGCATCCGCCACCTGACGCCTTACTATTATCTGTCTACCGGCTATGGCACCGTCGCCGGCACCGTCAGCATTGCGCTGGGCTTCTACGATTGTAACGAACTGCTGCGCGGGCTGAACTACGAGCTGCGCGGTTTCCGGTACAGCGACGAAGACATCGTCAACCTGGTGCGCCATGAGCTGGGCCACGCCTTCGCCTACGCCTACAAGCTCTACTCGCGCAAGGATTTTCGGCGCGTTTTCCAGGTCAAGGGCAATTATTTTCACACCTACCCGGTCACTGACCGCTACCTCCAGCGCGTCAACCCGTGGAGCCGCGACTACGTCAATCCGTCCGGCGATCATTATGCGCAGAAGCACCCCGACGAAGATTTCGCCGAGACCTTCACGGTGCTGATGCAGCCCGGCTACGATTGGAAGCGCGAGTACCGGAACTATCCCGGCGCGCTCAAGAAGCTGCGGTTTGTGCAGAAGCTCCTGGAGGAGCTGGGCAACACGCCGCCGGCGATTGACCAGAAGCCGTACGAGTTCGAGCCGCTGTCCGACTTCAAGATCACGCTGGCGCGTTTCTTCAAGCTGCGCAGCACGCGCCCTTATCGGCGGGCGGCGACGGGGTACATTGATGCCGACCTGCTCGACCTGTTCTGGCAGCCGAAGCCCCTCCTGCGCGGCAACCGCAAGCGCGAGCGCGACTTCGTCCACGCCGACAACTTCATTCGCAAACACAAGCGCGAAGTGGTGACGCAGGTCAGCCGCTGGACGGGCGTGAACGAGGTTGTGGTAAAGGATCTGCTGGATAAATGCAGCGCGCGCTCCCACGCGCTTGACCTGTGGGTGCGCAAGGATAAGCGCGAAAGCAAGCTCGTGGAGTTTACGTCGTTCGTCTCGTACCGTTGCGCGCTGTATGCCTTGAACGAGAGTTATCTCGACGGCCGTTGACGCTTACCGCATCGTCGGCGCTTTGAGCATAACGCTTTGCGCCAGAACGGCCAGTCCGTTGAGTTCGGCGTCGCGAAAACAGTGGCCCTCGATCACGACGCCCAGCGTGGGATCCGCTTCCAGCGCCGGCGCGACCCGCGCCCATTGTTTGGCTGCGATGTAAACAGTGTAGACAGTCGGCTCGGCCGGCGCCTCCGGCAGGCCCTCCGGCAGAAGCGGCGCTTTGCGCGTCGCGAACGCCGTCACCACCGTCGTGCCGCGCTGCAGCACCTCGCCTGGCCGCCCAATCAATTTCACTCTCATCCGGCGTGTCTCCGCAACGCCTTCTCGCGGCGTTGAGCAAGTTTCGTCATGGCCCGTTGCGCCAGCACGATCACCGAGCCGGTCTTGGCGTTGAGGAAGGCGAAGCCCTCCGCGATCAACACGTCCTCCGGGTTGTTCAGCGCCGGCGCCAGCGTCCGCCATTGCTCATCCACGATGGCGACCTTGTAGGTGGTGCGCAGATGCGTGACCGTGGGGATGCCGTGTGGCAGCGGCGGCAGGCGCTCACCGCCCTCCAGTGAGACGATGACGAAGCCCTCGCGCGTCTTGACTTCCTGAGGCCGGCCGATGACGGTCATGCGCGCAAAGCCGGCTGAGCCGGGCCGGGCCAGCGCGGCCGCAACCAGCTCGGCGCGTTCCTCCCAGGCCAACGGCCCGGGCGGCGGCGGCGGTGGTGTGGCGGATTTGGGCGCTTGCGGCTGAATCCGCAGCCATTGTTCGCGATCAATGCGCTGGCGCAACACGTAGAAGAAGACGCCGCCCGGTGTGCGCCGTCGCGAGCCGTCCTTGAGCAGCAAGCCGCCGGCAGCTTCGATACGTTGGGCTTCTTCCAGCGCCGCCTGGACGGCCTCCGGGCCGACCACTTCAAGGGCGCGCCGAATCTGTTCACGCGGGCCGGCGCCGTTTTCACCGAGCTGCTCGGCGATGCGCGTCGCAGTTTCCTGCATTTCCTCTGGGTCCATACCACACAGTATAGTAGGCAATGAGCCGTTTCGCTAGGCTAGATGACCAGTTTTTTTCGATAAGCTTCGGGCGCGAAAGCCAGATGCAAATCCCACGGTTCGCCGGAGGCCGGGCGGGTCGCCTTCCAGACGCCGGCTGGACAGATCGGATTCTGACGATCGAAGGTGCGTTTGAAGTGCGCTAACGTATCTTTAGGCAGGCCCAGCTCGTCCAGGAGAAAACCGATCGGCCCGCCGTGCGTCACCACGGCCACCGGCCCCGCCTGCAGGCTCAGGGCGATCAGCCGTTCCCAGGCCGGCCAGAAGCGCTCGCGGATGTCTTCGACTTTTTCTTCGGGCCGCCACTCGGCCAACGCCTCATCCACCTGCAGGGGCAGTTCGGCGATCGAGGCGGCGATCTCGGCGGTGCGGCGTGCGCGCTCCAGGGGGCTGGTGAAGAGCCGTGCGACGCCGGCCTCGCGCAGAAAGCGGCCCAACTGAGCGGCCTCGGCCTCGCCCTGCGGGACCAGCGGCGGCCCCGGTGGCAGATGATACGGAAGATCCGTTCGGCTCCAGTCGGGCGTTGCATGGCGCGCCAGGAAAATGGTGGGTGTCATCAGTTCCATACCGAGTTCGTCACGTTTGTCCTTTGGGCAGCATACTGATGCGATCATAACGCAATCGCCCCGCAGAGTCGCCCCACCGGAATGGCTATTGGCTACAGGTCAACGCTGCTCTCCGATTATACTGCTCACGCCAGACAAGTCGGGAGGCTTATGCACAAACTCAATGGACAGGTGGTCTTGATCACGGGTGCTTCATCCGGCATCGGCGCGGCGACGGCCCGCGAGTTCGCTCGCGCCGGAGCGCAGGTCGTGCTGGCGGCCCGGCGTGTGGAGCGGCTGGAGGCGCTGGCGCACGAGCTTGGCCCGGCGGCGTGGCCGATCCCCTCCGATCTCACTCGACGCGGTGATCGTGAACGCCTGGTCGCCGAAGCGCTGGCGCATTTTGGCCGAGTTGACGTGCTGGTGAACAATGCCGGCTGTGGACGGCTGGGCTGGCTGGAGCAGCTCTCGGCGGAGGAGGTGGAGGAGCAGGTCGCGCTGAACTTGCTGGCGTTGATGGATCTGACGCGGCTGACCCTGCCGCACATGCTGGCGCGGCGGAGCGGCCACATCGTCAACGTCGCCTCGCTCGCCGGCCACATCGGCTCGCCGACCTACACCGTTTACTGCGCGACCAAGTTTGGTGTGCGTGGCTTTTCGGAAGCGCTGCGGCGTGAGGTAGAGTCGTTCGGCGTGCGGGTCTCGTTGATCTCGCCTGGCGGCGTTTCCGGGACGGAGTTTGCGGCGCACGCCGGCCTCCGGCCCGGCCCTCGGCCGCGCACACGGCTGACGACCCCGCGCTGGTTGCAACCGACTGCGGCAGACGTGGCGCACGCCGTGGCGGAGACGGTGCGCCGACCGCGTCGTGAAGTCGTCCTTCCCTGGCTGTTGCACCTGCCGGCCTGGATCAATGCGCTCTTGCCCGGCCCGACCGACCGCCTGGTGGCCGAGGTGTTTACAAAACGGGAACGGGGGTCGCTCAGCGGCTGAGCTTGAGCTCGCGAGGAATCTCCAGCGTGTTGCGGTCAGCCCCTCGAACGTTCGGGCGTTCAGGCGGGTGAGGCGACCGTGTGCAACGCCCTGGCCTCTGCCAGCTTCGTCAACGCCTCGAGCAACATCTCGCGCCAGGCTGCCTCCGGCAGGCGCGGCAGCCAGATACGGTTCCTGCTTACCCGCACGCCGTCCACCAGCTTGGAGACGCTATCGGCCTGCTTCACCCCGTCCAGCTTAGTCGGCAGCGTCAGCACAATCTGTCCGTTTTCACTGCCCACGGCAAGCACGCCGGCGCCGGTCGCTTTGAGTTTGATGCGCAACTGATACAGCAGGTTTTCCAGCGGCACCGGCAGCGGGCCAAAGCGGTCCGCCAGTTCCAGTCTCAACGCGTCCAAATCGCGTTCCTCGCTTACATTCGCCAGGCGCTGGTACAACTGCAAGCGCAGTTTCCGGTCTTCGATGTAATCAGAGGGGATGGAGAGAGCCAGCGGCAGGTCCACCAATGCACCGGCGCCCGGCTCGGGCAGCGGGAGCGGCGTTAAGGCTACCGCTTCAGGCTCTTTGTCGCCGGTTCCTCGTCCCGCCACGCTTGCCCTGGCCCGCTTCACCGCCTGGGCCAGCAGCCGGGTGTACAGGTGAAAGCCGACCGCCGTAATCTGGCCGCTCTGCTTGGGGCCGATGATGTCGCCGGCGCCGCGCATCTCCAGGTCGCGCATCGCAATCGAATAGCCTGCGCCGAGGTCGGTCTGTTCGGCCAGCGTCTCCAACCGTTCGCGCGCTTCGGGCGTGGGGCGATGGTGTCTATCGGTGAAGAAATAAGCGTAGGCCTGCGCCGCGCTGCGGCCCACGCGCCCGCGCAGCTGATAGAGCTGCGCCAGCCCAAACGTGTCAGCGCGATCCACGATCAAGGTGTTGGCGTTGGGGATGTCGAGGCCGGACTCGATGATGGAGGTGCAGAGCAGGAGATCAATTTTGGCATCGCTGAAATCGTCCATCACGCGCGAGAGCTCGGCCTCGTCCATTTGCCCATGCGCTACGCCGAGCCGCGCCTCCGGCGCCAGCCGCTCCAGCTTTTCGCGCAGCAGGCCGATGCTCTGCACCCGGTTGTGGACGAAGAAGATCTGCCCGCCGCGATCCAGCTCGCGCAGGATAGCCTGGCGCACCAGCTTCTCGTTGTAGGCGCCGACGTGGGTGATGACGGGCAGCCGTTCCTCCGGCGGCGTGTTGATGGTGCTGATATCGCGGAGGCCGGTCAGGGCCAGGTAGAGGGTGCGCGGGATGGGCGTGGCCGTGAGCGTGAGCACATCCACTTCGGTGCGCAGGCGCTTTAGCCGTTCCTTGTGCGTCACGCCGAAGCGCTGTTCCTCGTCCACAATTAGCAGGCCCAGGTTTTTGAAGTGCACATCTTTTTGCAACAGCCGATGCGTGCCGATGATTACATCCACCCGACCCTCGGCAAGCTGTTGCAGGATGGCTTTGCTTTGCGCCGGCGTGCGGAAGCGCGAGAGCATCTCGACGGTAAGCGGGTAGGGCGCTAGCCGCGCCTGGAAGGTGTGGTAGTGCTGCTGAGCGAGCACCGTCGTGGGCACCAGCAGGGCGACCTGCGCACCGTCCATGACGGCTTTGAACGCTGCCCGCAGCGCGACCTCTGTCTTGCCAAACCCGACGTCGCCGCAAATCAACCGATCCATGGGGCACGCTTTTTCCATATCGGCCTTGACCTCGCGGATGGCGCGCGCCTGGTCTTCGGTCTCGATATACGGGAACGATCCTTCCAGCTCGGCCTGCCAGGGAGAATCCGGGCCGCAAGGGCGCTTGCGGACCAGCTCGCGCTTGGTGTACAGGTCGAGCAGTTCGCGCGCCATGTCTTCGACCGCCTGGCGCGCCCGGCCTTGGGCTGCGTGCCATTCGGCCGATCCCAGCCGCGAGAGGGTAGGGGGCCGGTCATCGGAGCCGATGTACTTGGTCAGCCGATCGGCCTGGTAAACGGGGACGTACAACTCGTCGCCTTCGGCGTATTCCAGCACCAGGTATTCGCGCTCCATCCCCTCGACCACGCGTTTGCCCAGCTCGCGGAAGCGGCCCACGCCAAAGTCTTCATGGACGATGAAGTCGCCTGGCAGAAAGCTGGCGTAGCTGGCTTCAGGGGAAACGGCGGCGACGCGCCGTGCGTGCCTGCGGACGTGCGCCCGCTCTAGGCCGAAGATTTCGGCATCGGTGAAGAGGTGTAGCGCAGGGGCAGCCGGCGCGCCAAGACGCCAGCCTTCGCCGATCGCGCCCGGCACAAAAGTTACGGCTCCGGGCCGCGGTGTTTCGGTGAGTGCTTCTGTCGGCGCACTGGGTGCGTGCTGGGCGCTCCACAGTTCGGCCAAACGCGGCGCCTGCCGGGAGACGACGACCACGGCTTCGCCGCTCAGGGCATGCTGAGCGATCTGGTCGAGCAGCGGTTTTACCTGGCCGCCGAAGCGCGCGACCGGATGCAGGCCCTCGCCCAAGTTGACGGTCACACCAGCCGGGGAGGCATCACGTTCGACGGTGTCGGGGCAGGCCGCCAGGATCACCAGCGCGCGTTTGTTCAATTCTTCTTCCAATTCGGCCCAGGTCAGGTAGGGCAGGGGGTAATCGTCATTAAGTGTCCCAGCCTCACGCTGCAGGTTGCGTTGTTCCAGTGCATGTTCTTCGAGTTCTGCCGTCGTGTCGGCCAGCTCCTGCCAGTCTTCGATGAGAACGAGGGCTTGTGCGGGCAAATGCTCGAGCAGGCTGGCGGGTGGATACATCAGCGGCAGTTCGAAGTCGAGAAGGATGGAGGAAGGAGAGTGGAAAGCAGTTTGCTCCGGTTCAAGGCCGGCCGAGGGCTGCTGGCTGGCATGCTTCGGCAGGGCTTCGCGTGCTGGGGTGATGGTCACGCTATCAACCTTTTCGCCCGAGCGCTGAGTTGTCGGATCGAACCGGCGCAACGTCTCGATCTCATCGCCAAAGAGTTCGATGCGCACCGGTTGTTCGTCGGCCATCGGGTAAATGTCCACAATGCCGCCTCGCCGCGAGAAGCGGCCCGGCTCAACAACGATGGTCTGAGCGTCGTAGCCGATGTCCAACCACGACGCAAGCAGCTTTTCCAGGCGAACGCTCTGGCCGACGCGCAGGGTGCGCGTGTGCCTCAGGAACTCGTGGCGGGGCAGGGTGCGCATCATTAGCGCGCGCGCCGAGGTGATGATGACGGGCGGCGGCGCTGACGGCGGCGTCAGGCTGGAGTAAGGGGCCAGGGCGGCGAGGGCTGCGATGCGGGCGCGGACGGCGCGGGCGCCCCAGGGAGCAGGTTCATAAAAGAGCGTGTTCGGCTCAAGAAAGTGATAGACGCGCAACGTGGGCGCCCAGACCGTCAGCTCCGCAGCAAAGGCCAGTGCCCGATCCGGGCGGGCGGTGACCAGCAGTGTCGGGCGGGCGCAATCCATCGTAAGAGCGGCAGCCAGCGGCAGGCGCGCGGCGCGCGGCACCGCCAGCGCCAGACAGCGCGGCGCAGCCTCGCGCAAATGCTTCATCGCTTCTGCATAGGCGGGCAAGCCGCGAAGTGCCGAGAGTAATCCGGACAGGATCATGGTTGAACAAAAAGCGGATGGGTCGTTCCCATCCGCTGAACGGTACACGCCGGCGGTGTGCCGACTGCGGTGGAGCGCCGCTAGCCTTCCCGGTCAACGGGGCCGTTGTATCGGCTCATGGTCAGTTGTACTCCATTCTTGATAAATGAGTCGACGACATCCACGGCGCGCCGCAAAATCACGTCCACTTCGTCCATGTCGGCGTCCTTGAAGTTTTGTAGCACAAAGACGGACGGCGACATCTGGCCCGGCGGACGGCCGATTCCCAGGCGCAGGCGCGCAAACCGGTCGCTGCCCAACTCATCAATGATGGACTGCAGTCCACGTTGTCCGCCGGCGGTGCCGCGTGGGCGCAGGCGCAGTGTCCCGAACGGGATCGCCAGATCGTCCACGATGACCAGCAGCTTATCTAGGCTGATGCTGTACAGTCGCACCAGGTCGGAGACAGCCTCGCCCGACCGGTTCATGTAAGTTTGCGGTTTAACGAGCATCACAGGTTGCTCGTAGATGAAGCCGGTCGTGTAAAGTGCTTGGCCCCGCTTCCGCGTGAAGCCCGCCATCTCGTGGCGCTCGGCAATTTCATCCAGGGTGAGAAACCCCAGGTTGTGCCGACTAAGGCGGTAATCGCGGCCTGGGTTGCCCAGACCCACAATCAAATATTTGGTTATTATCTCTGACACGATGTTCCTCTCTACCCTAGCAGCCCCTTCTGCTGAGATTCAACGACTTGTTCGCCGGCGTCGCCTGCTCCAAATCGCCTGGATTAAGACGTATAGGCCAAGTATACCGAAAATCCTAATCGCGAGTTGTACCCCCTCCCCAAACGCAGCTTCAATTCGTAAAGGATCACCCAGAGTAACGAGTAAGCCGATGCCCGCTGCCGGGCTGCTGGGGCCGGCGCCAACGGCGGGTGTGGCGCTCAACAACAGGATGACTGTGGGAGTGATGCTTGGCGTGGGTGTGGGCGTGGCGGTTACCTGAGGTGTCGCCGTCGGCGTGGCGGTGGCGCGGATGTTGTTCACGCGCAGTCCGCGCACGATGGTCTCGATGAAGTTCCGTTCAGAGAGGTACACACGCAGCCGCAGTGCATATACGCCGTCGGCGATCCCAGTTGTGTTCCAGCGCCCCAGTTCTCCCTCGACGAGCGGGACGACGCTTTGCCGAATGGTGAACCAAGTCTCGGTCGGATCCGGATCATAGGCGAAGGCCAGTTCGTAGCGCACAAAAGTTGGGTGGGTGGCTGAGCCGATGACCGCCACTTCCCCGCTGAGACTTGAGCCTGCTGTGGGTGAGAGGATGCGCGCCTGGCCCAGCTCCTGAGCCTGCACCGTCTGGCTCGCCAGGCTAACGAGCAGGCCAAGCAAGAAAAAACGCCTGAGCTCAATCACCGGATCACGGGACGCGCCGGAAGCCTGCAACTTGTAGGGCAAAACGGGGTAAGGACTCCGCATCGGATCAATGGGCAGTAGAGTCTAGCATGAGCTGCGTTTGGCGTCAAAATTTTCCCGTTCGAGGTGCCCCTGGAGGTGCCCTTGGCCGGCCATCGGTCACGCGGCAGCGGCCCAACTTTGACCGTCTCGGTCGCCTTTGTTATACTCGCTGCATCCCAAGCAACTTTCGCGGGCCGAATGGGTTATAACTCTCGGAAACTGCGCCCGCAGCAGGAGCAGGCGACGGGTGCCAGACCAAAACGGTAACGAAGCTGATTTGGTGCGTCGCGCCAAGGCCGATCCGGAAGCTTTTGGCGAGCTGTACCAACGCTACGTCCGACCCATTTACAACTATATCTACTATCGCACCGGCGATGTTCAGGATGCCGAGGATCTGACCGCGCGCGTCTTCATGCGGGCCAGTCAACATCTGGCGCGTTACGAAGAGCGCGGCCTGCCGTTTTCGGCCTGGCTCTATCGCATCGCTCACAACCTGGTCGCCAACTGGCATCGCGACGAAGCACGCCGCCGCACTGCTTCACTAAATGGCGCTGCGCTTGTGGATCTGCAGGCTGACCCGCCTGATGAAGTGCTGGACGAGCGCCGGCGCCGTGAATTGTTGTTGCAGGCGCTGCGCCGGTTGCCGGCTGAACGCCAACAACTGATCATTCTGAAGTTTGTCGAGCAATTGTCCAACGCCGAGATCGGCCTCATCATGCAGCGGAGCGAGGGCGCCATCAAGAGCCTCTACCATCGCACCCTGCTCTCCCTGCGCATTGAATTGGAAACCCTGGAAAAAGAACTGACTGAAAAACAACCTGGAGCCTGGTCCATCCGGGATCGTTTTCAGAGTCAACCCACCCAAGAAAGCACCCCGCCATGAGCCAAACTGTCGCCATCGTTACCGACTCAACTGCCTATCCGCCGCTGGCCTGGGTCGAAGCGTATCAACTCCACGTCATCCCCAGTATTGTCGTCTGGTCGAACAAGTCCTACCGCGACGGTATTGACCTGAAGGCGGTTGAGTTTTTTGAACGCTTGAAAATTGACCCTGTTCATCCAACGACATCGGTCGCCTCCCTGGGCGACATGAAGGAGGTCTACAGCCGAGCGGCGGCCAGCGCCGAGGCCGTCGTCGGTATCCATATCTCGGCAAAACTTTCCAACACTTATGCAGTCGCCCGCGAGGCGGTCGGCCTCCTGCCCGACAAAGAAATTCACGTCGTCGATTCACAGACGACGTCTATGGCATTGGCCCTGATCGTGCGCGCTGCCGCTGAGGCCGCCCGGGCCGGCAAGACAGCCGCGCAGGTCGTCGAAGTCGCAAAGTCCGCTATCCCTCATACTGGCCTCATCTTGACGCCTGAGACGCTCAAGTATTTACAACGCGGCGGGCGCATTGGCGCGGCGCAGGCTTTTGTCGGCGGGATGCTTGACCTCAAACCGTTGCTCGAAGTGCGCGATGGCGCCATCCACCCGCTGGAGCGGGTGCGTTCGCGAAAGAAGGCTGTCAGCCGCATGATTGAGACGATTGCCGAGCGGCTGGCGGGCAAATCCAGCATCCGGTTAGCCGCCATCCACGCTGCGGCTGAGGCTGAGGCGACAGCGGCGCTCAACGACCTGCAAGCCAAACTCGGCAGCGCCGTGGTCGAGACGATCGTGGCGGATGCGGCCCCGACTGTGGCTGTCCATGCGGGTCCGGGCACCATCGGCATTGCGTACAGTGAAGGCCTTTAGTTCGAGGGGGGCGACAGTGGACATTGCAAGCCTGGAAAACCAATTGCGGCAAATGCTGCCGCCCGTTGAACCGCGCGTGGAGTTTGTCGCCAAACTGGGGCGGCAATTGCAGCGGGGAATGCCCAGCTCGCCGGCGGATCGCCAGGGCGCGAGATGGTGGTGGGTAATCGCCGGGGTGGGCGGCGCCAGTCTCGTTTATCTGGGGTTTCGTTTGCTTGCAACACTGGTGCGGCGGACCTCGGGACTCACCTCGGCGCAACCCGCTCAACTCCGTACCTGATCATACCTATCCGAGATCAAGCGAACACTTGGCGCGAGATAAGATCTCGCACCTCTGCGTTGTTCCTTTGCTCCAGTTCCCTTTGCCGGGAATCGATATTTGACGTTCTCCCATCAATGCGTCTATAATTTACGTTCGTTTACGAACCGGGCTTCGCCCCGCGACATAACAGGCGCAGCGCCCCTCGAATCTAGCTTGTCAACTTGTTCTTGTTTCCAGGAGCAGCCGAATGTCCAGTCTCGGAAGCAAATCTTACGCACGCATCAAAGACGTGCTGACCCTTCCCTCGTTGATTGAAGTTCAACTCGAGTCGTTTGATTGGTTCCGCAAAGAAGGCCTGGCTGAACTGTTCGATGAGATCTCACCCATTGAGTCGTTCAGCGGCGGGATGCAGCTGTGGTTCCCTAGCAAGCGCGTTGAAGCCATGGGTTTCAACTTGAAGTATTGGTTCGATGAGCCGAAGTATGGTCTCGAGGAATGCGTCGAGCGTGACCTGACTTTTGCGGCGCCGCTGTACGTGTCGGTGCTCTTGACCGGCAGCGAGGTCTCCAGCCCCGTCAAGAACGATATCTTTCTTGGCGACTTCCCCCTGATGACGGAAAAGGGCACGTTCATTATCAATGGCACCGAACGTGTCGTCGTTTCTCAGTTGATTCGTTCGCCCGGCGTTTACTTCGAGGGCGAGGAGGACCGCGCCACCGGCCGCACTCTGGCGATGGCGAAACTAATCCCGGATCGCGGCGCCTGGATGGAGTTTGAGACACGCAAGAGCGATTACATCACGCTCAAATTCAACCGCAAGCGCACCGTGCCGGTAACCATCCTGCTGCGCGCCATCGCGGCAGTCGGCGACGGTTTGCCTAACTCACCGATCAAGGAAGGAACCGAAGAAGAGATCCTGGCGCTGTTCGCGGATGTGGATAACAATCCCGATCACTTGTACATTCCGGCCACCCTGCGCCAGGAGCCGACCTGGGGCGAATCTGCGCGGGATAAGCGCACCGTCGCTCAGGAAGCGCTGATCGAATTCTACAAGCGCATGCGCCCGGGAGACCCGCCTACGCTGGACAACGCCCGTGAATTTCTGCAGCAGCAGCTGTTCGACCCGCGTCGCTACGATCTGGAGCGGGTCGGGCGTTACAAGCTCAACCAGAAACTGGGCCAAACGGAGTCGGTGCCGCTGGGCCACACCACCATCACCGCCTTTGATGTAATCAACGTTATCAAGCGGATGATCAACATCAATAACGGCGTTCAGGCGACGGATGACATTGACCATCTGGGCAACCGGCGCGTCAAAACGGTCGGCGAACTGATCCAAAATAAGATGCGCGTGGGCCTGCGCCGCATGGAGCGGGTGGTCAAAGAGCGCATGTCCATTCGCGAGAGCGATAACATCACGCCGCTGACGCTGGTGAACATCCGGCCCATCGTCGCTTCCATTCGCGAGTTCTTTGGCTCCAGTCAGCTTTCGCAGTTCATGGAGCAGACCAACCCCCTGGCGGAGTTGACCCACAAGCGCACGTTATCGGCGCTGGGGCCGGGCGGCTTGCGCCGCGAGCGCGCGGGCTTCGACGTGCGCGACGTCCATCACTCCCACTATGGCCGCATCTGCCCGATCGAGACTCCGGAAGGGCCGAACATCGGCTTGATTGGCCGGCTCGGTTCGTACGCCAAGGTCAACGCTTTCGGCTTCATCGAGACTCCCTATCGAAAAGTTTTCAGGCAACTGCCGGCGGATGATAAACGCCTGATTGGCCGTCGGCTGCGCGAGGACATCGCCGATCCCAAGACCGGTGAAGTGCTGGGCGCCGAGGGGGACGAGATCACCAAAGAACTGGCCCGGAAGCTGGCGAAGCGGGGCACGGATGTGCCGATTGTCCCGTACGTCTCCGACGAGATTCACTACCTCTCGGCTGACGCCGAAGATCGGTATACCATCGCCCAGGCGACCACGCCGCTCAACGAACAGATGGAATTCGTGCGTGCTCGCCCCTCTTGCCGCCATGCGGGAAAGTTCCTCTTTGCGCCACCGGAGCGCATTGACTACATGGATGTGGCGCCGCGCCAGATCGTCGGCATCAGCGCTGCGCTGATCCCCTTCCTGGAGCACGACGACGCCAACCGCGCGTTGATGGGCTCAAACATGCAGCGCCAGGCCGTGCCGTTGCTGCGCCCCGACGTGCCGATTGTCTCAACCGGCATGGAAAAACAGGCGGCCCTTGACTCCGGTCAGGTGCTGACGGCGGAGGACGACGGCGATGTGATCTCGGTGACCGGCAAGGAGATCGTCATCCAGAGCGGCAGCAAGAAGCGCACCTACCGTCTGCGCAAATACCAACGCTCGAATCAGAGCACCTGCATTGATCAGCGTCCGGCAGTGGTCAAAGGGCAACGTGTCAAGAAGGGCGACGTCATCGCCGATTCATCCTCCACCAACCATGGCGAGATTGCGTTGGGCCATAACGTCTTGGTCGCTTTCCTGTCATGGGAGGGCGGCAACTATGAGGATGCCATTCTGATCTCGGAGCGAATGGTGCGCGAGGACAAGTTCACGTCCATCCACATCGAAAAGCACGAAGTGGAAGCACGCGACACTCGCCTCGGGCCGGAAGAGATCACCTACGATATCCCGAATGTTGGCGAGGAAGCTCTGAAGGACCTGGACGAGCACGGCATCATCCGCATTGGTGCGGAGGTTGGGCCAAACGATATCCTAGTCGGCAAGATCACGCCCAAAGGCGAGAAAGAGCTGACTCCGGAAGAGAAGCTGTTGCGGGCGATCTTCGGCGAGAAAGCGCGCGAGGTCAAAGACTCGTCGCTCCGCCTGCCGCACGGCGAGCGCGGCAAGGTCATTGATGTCAAAGTTTTCACGCGCGACGAGCATCGCGACCTGCCGGCCGGCGTCGAGAAAATGGTGCGCGTCTCCGTGGCGCAGCGCCGCAAGATCACCGAAGGCGACAAGATGGCGGGCCGGCACGGCAACAAAGGCGTGATCTCCAAGGTGGTGCCCCTGGCGGATATGCCGTTCCTGGCGGACGGCATACCGGTGGACATTATCCTGAATCCGCTCGGTGTGCCGGGCCGCATGAACATTGGTCAGATTCTGGAAACTCACCTGGGATGGGCGGCCGACCGCCTCGGTTTCCGCGCGATAACGCCTGTTTTCGACGGCGCAAGCGAGGAAGAAATCGAGGGCGAACTGGCGCGTGCCTGGCTGATGGAGCATGCCTGGCAGCAAGTGACGAACCTCGCCTGGAAGTGGATCGAGCAGCAGGACTACGACCCCGAGAGCATCGAAGACGATGCCGAGGTGCGCCGCTTGTACATGGCGCAATGGTTGCGTGGGAAGAAATATAACCAGGATATGCTGGCGACCAACGACTCGTATGCCCGTCGGGCAGCCGTGCGTGAATGGTTGCGCGAGCGTGGCTACGACCCGGACGAAATCCTGGCTTTTGAGGACGGTGGCGCTGGAGCGAACGGCCACAAAAAGTCGCAGGCCCCGGCCATTGATGCCTGCCTCCGGGTGTGGCTGGAAAGCCACGGCCGCGAGGTCAAGAGCCTGCGTGGGACGGAATTGCGTCAGCATGCGAGCAAGGTTTCGCTCGAAATCAATGAGCCGCTGCCGATCATCGGCAAGCAGATATTGTTCGATGGCAAGACGGGCCAGCGCTTCGATCAGCCGGTGACCGTTGGCGTCATCCACATGCTCAAGCTGGCGCATCTGGTCGAAGACAAAGTCCACGCCCGCTCGACCGGCCCCTACTCGTTGGTCACGCAACAGCCCCTGGGCGGCAAGGCGCAGTTTGGTGGCCAGCGCTTCGGTGAAATGGAGGTCTGGGCCCTGGAGGCTTATGGCGCCGCCCATACCCTCCAAGAAATGCTGACCGTCAAGTCCGACGACGTTCAGGGCCGCGTCAAGACGTACGAGTCCATCATCAAGGGCGAAGCCATCGAAGAGCCGGGCATTCCCGCTTCCTTCCGTGTGCTCGTCAAAGAGCTGCAAAGTTTGGGCTTGGTGGTGGAGGCGGTTCAGGACAGCGGTGAAGTGATCCGGTTCGGTAAAGATGAAGAAAGAAGCAGGACGCCGAAGCCGGGAGTTGGGCTTCTAAGTTTGTACGACGAGTAAGCCCTGTGTTCGTGAGGATCGCCGAGGCGAGCCGCTTTGCGAATTTGCGAAAATTCTGCTTGACGGTTGAACAAACGTAAGGTAAACTCTCTGTCCCTGTGACAAAAATCACACCATAACGCTGTGGCTTATGCCAAAGCGTGAATGAATACTGGCAACGTGAGGCGAGGCCATCGTCGCACCATACGATGGCCTCCCTTACTGCCAGCAAGCGGTTAGAGTTTCGGAGAGCGCGCGTGCCTACAATTAATCAGTTGGTCCGCAAAGGACGCAAAGAGAAAAAGAGCAAGAGCAAGTCCCCGGCGTTGCAATTCTTGCTGAATACCAAGAAGCAACGGCGTATCGAGCAGCCGAAAGGCTCGCCGCAGAAACGCGGTGTCTGTACGGTGGTTCGCACCCAAACGCCGAAGAAGCCGAACTCCGCTCTGCGTAAGGTGGCCCGCGTCCGCCTCTCGAATGGCCTGGAGGTTACGGCTTACATCCCGGGCGAGGGCCACACCTTACAGGAACACTCGGTGGTTTTGGTGCGCGGCGGCCGTGTCAAGGACCTGCCCGGGGTGCGTTATCACATCGTGCGCGGCACGCTCGACACCACGGGCGTGGAATTGCGCCGGCAGGGCCGCTCGAAGTACGGCAACAAACGTCCCAAGGCCGGCGCGGCGACGCCCGCCAAAAAGAAATAACGCCAACCTAGCTTAGGATACTCGCTATGCCACGCCGTTACACCCCTACGCCGCGCCCCACGCCCCCGGATATTCGTTACAACAGCCCGGTGGTCACCGCTTTCGTGAATCGGATGATGCACAAGGGGAAGCGCAGTATCGCGGTACGCATCATTTACGATGCGCTGGCCCTGGCTTCGGAACGTGCCAAGAAGGAACCGCTGGAGGTTTTTGAAAGCGCGTTAAGGAACGTTGGGCCGCAGATCGAAGTCAAGCCGCGGCGCGTGGGCGGCGCGACTTACCAGGTGCCGGTAGAAGTCGGCCCGGAGCGGCGGCTGAGCCTGGCGATGCGCTGGATCATACAGGCGGCACGGGCGCGCAGCGGCAAATCTATGGCCGAGAAACTGGCCGGTGAATTGTTGGACGCCGCCAATAACACCGGCGCGGCGATCAAGAAACGTGAAGAGACCCACAAGATGGCTGAAGCCAACCGGGCCTTTGCACACTACCGATGGTAAATCCGGCTACGGCATTTTGACGACAGGTAGGTTGTCAGGCTTTGAGTTGCCCGGGCGAGCCCGCGCAGCGGCTGACAACCGCGCGCGCAATTCCGACCGACTGCCATGACGACCGACTATCCCCTCGAACGCGTTCGTAATATCGGCATCATTGCCCATATTGACGCGGGCAAGACGACGACCACCGAGCGCGTTCTCTTTTACACCGGCAAGACTCACCGCATCGGCTCCGTTGACGAAGGCACCACCGTCACCGACTGGATGGAGCAGGAGCGCGAGCGCGGCATCACCATCGTCTCGGCCGCGGTGACCGCCGAGTGGCGCGGCCACAAGATCAACTTAATTGATACGCCCGGCCATATTGACTTCACCGCCGAAGTGCAGCGTTGCTTGCGGGTGCTGGACGGCGGCGTGGTCGTCTTCGACGCGGTGCAGGGCGTTGAGCCGCAATCGGAAACGGTCTGGCGGCAGGCGGACCGTTACGGCGTGCCGCGCATCTGCTTCATCAACAAGATGGACCGGATCGGCGCCAGCTTTGAACGCTCGATGCAGTCCATCAAAGAGCGGCTGGGCGCGAACCCTATCCCGGTACAACTGCCCATCGGGCAGGAAGCCTCCTTCCAGGGCGTGGTGGATTTGCTGGAGAACGTCGCCATCTACTGGCTGGACGATACCGGGCGGAAGATCGAGCGGCGTGACGTCCCTGCCGAGTTGAAAGACGCTGTCATCGAAGCGCGGGCGAAGATGATCGAGTCCGTGGCCGAACTGGACGATCGCCTGACCGAGAAGTATCTGGAAGGTCAGGAGATCACGGTTGATGAATTGCGCCAGGCGCTGCGCCGGGGCACCTTGCTGGGGAAGTGCAACCCGGTGTTTTGCGGCGCGGCGCTCAAGAATAAGGGCGTGCAGCCTGTGCTCGACGCGGTGGTGGACTACCTGCCCTCGCCACTCGACATCCCGGCGGTGAAGGCCACCGATCCGAAAACAGGGGCTTGGGTCGAACGCCAAACCGATCCCAAAGGCCCGTTGGCTGCGCTCGTCTTCAAGATTGTTTCTGACCCGTTTGTCGGCCGCCTGGCGTACTTCCGTGTTTATTCCGGCACCCTGAGCACCGGCTCCACGGTCTTGAATTCAACCAAGGATAAGCGTGAGCGCATCAGCCGGCTGATCCGCATGTACGCCGACCGGCGTGAAGAGATCGAATCCGTGGGCGCCGGCGACATCGCCGCCGTCCTGGCACTCAAGGATACCTTCACCGGCGAGACGCTGACCGACCCGAGCAATCCCGTGGTGCTGGAGGCCATCAGCTTCCCCGATCCGGTAATCGAGCTGGCCGTCGAGCCGAAGACCAACGCCGACCAGGAGAAGATGAGCGAGGCGCTGCGAAAGCTGGCGGAGGAAGACCCGACCTTTCATGTGCGCTCCGATGAAACAACCGGCCAGACGATCATTGCCGGCATGGGCGAACTGCATCTGGAGGTGCTGCTCGACCGCATGTTGCGCGAGTTTCGCGTACAAGCCAACGTCGGCCGGCCACGCGTCGCCTACAAAGAGTCCATCACTCGGCAGGTGCCCAAGGTGGATTTGAAATATGCCAAACAAACCGGTGGGCGCGGCCAGTACGGTCATGTGGTCATCGCCATGGAGCCGGGCGAGCCGGGTTCCGGCGTCGTCTTTGAAAACAAGATCGTCGGCGGCGCCATCCCGAAAGAGTTCATCTCGCCGATCGAAAAAGGCATTCGAGAAGCTTCGGAAAGCGGCATCATCGGCGGCTATCCGGTGGTGGACGTGAAGGTGACGTTGTTCGACGGATCATCGCACGAAGTGGACTCGAGTGAAATGGCGTTCAAGATCGCAGCTTCGATGGCCTTCAAGGAAGCGATGCAGAAGGGCGCGCCCGTGCTGCAGGAGCCGGTGATGCGCGTCGAAGTGATTGTGCCTGAGGAGTACATGGGTGATGTGCTCGGCGACCTGTCGGCGCGGCGCGCGGCCATCGAGGGTATGGAAGCGCGCGGCAACGCGCAGGTGATCAGGGCCATGGTGCCGCTGGCCGAAATGTTCGGTTACGCAACGGATCTGCGTTCCAAGACGCAGGGCCGCGGCGTCTACACGATGGAATTCCATCATTATCAGCAACTGCCCGCCAACCTGGCGGAAGAAGTAATGAAGGGCACCAACAAGAAAGATAAGTAAGCGTGAAAGAGCAGCGCGTGACGAGCGCGCCGTTCTCGCCGCGCGTTTTCGGAGGAGGCAGAAATGTCCAAGGAGAAGTTTGATCGCAGCAAGCCGCACCTGAACATTGGGACGATCGGCCACATTGACCATGGGAAGACGACGCTGACGGCGGCCATCACGAAAGTGCTGGCGCTGAAGAAGCAGGCGG
>JBBIQY010000035.1:0-36049 GCA_037442085.1 Anaerolineae bacterium | reverse complement strand
GGCGTAACGCCCGTGGCTTGAGGCTCGACTGGACGCATCAGTCGGAGCGACCTATTTTCTGGTCAGCGCAGTCGAAGGGCGCGGCGCTCCGCTCAGGACGCTATTTCCCGTTGAATCCGGTAGAACCGTGAATCAACAGAGAGAGTTAGAGCGGTGTAACCTGGGTGGGGGTCACGATGCGCTCTGGCGCAGCGTATACGCGCAGCGAATTGCGCCGCACATAGCCGATCACGGTCATGTTCCAGGCGCGGCCTAGCTTCACCGACAGGCTGGTGGGGGAGGTGCGCGAGGCGACGATCGGCACGCCCATCCTGGCGGCCTTGCTTAACATCTCCGAGCTGATACGACCGGTGGCGAGCAGACAGCGGCCTTCGGTGGTGACCTGTTGCTTCATGGCTTTGCCCCATAGCCGGTCGAGCGTATTGTGGCGGCCCACATCCTCAGCGGTCAGTAGCAGCGTCTCGCCGTCGGTCAGGGCCGAGGTGTGGATGCCCTGGGTGACCGCATACAGCCGCGCTGCCTGATACAGGTCGTGCATCCGCGCGAAGAGCTGTTCCGGCGTAATGGTCATGGTCGTGTTCAACGGCGGGTGCCGGGCGCTCAGGTCGTCGAAGGTCAGGCCGCCGCCGCAGCCGGAGGTGATGACGCGCTTGCCTGGCGCGGGCGGTTCCACGTCCTGCTTGAGCCAGACGTCCACGCACGTCCCGCTCGGGCAGACGACGATGCGGCGCACATCGTCCAGGCTCTGGATCACGCCCTCGGCGCGCAAGAAGCCGAGCGCCAGCTCGTCCTGTTCGCGCGGCGTGCACATGATCGTCGCCCATTCACGTCCGTTGACGTGCAGTCGCAGCGCGGCTTCGTTGGTCACGGCGCCGGGCCGGCGCTTCCATTGGCCGTTGTCGTATTCGGTGTAGTCGAGTTCGTAAATACCGCTCACGGTTCGGAAAACGGCGACTTGTGAGAATGTGCCCCTATCGTAGCGCATTTTTGGCCGGCCGGCTTAAGTCCCGGTTTCGTCGGCGAGCGTGTTTGCTGCCGGAAGCGTGCTTGCTGCCGAAAGCAGGGTAAAGGAGAAGGTGGCGCCTTTGCCGGGCAGGCCGGCGCTCTCGACCCGGATGTGGCCGCCGTGCGCCTCGATCACATGCTTGGCGATGGCCAGGCCCAGGCCGGTGCCGCTCGCCTCGCTGCTTCGCTGGGCGCGGTCGCCGCGGCGGTCGCCACGGAAGAACCGTTCGAAGACGCGCGGCAGGTCGTGGGCAGGGATGCCGGGCCCGGAGTCCGACACGGCGATCTCGATATCGCCGTTCAGCGGCCTGGCCCGCACGCAAATGGCGCCTTCCGGCGGGGTGAACTTGATGGCGTTGTGCAGCAGGTTGCCCAGGGCGCGGTTGAGCAGGTCGGTGTCGGCCAACGCAATGAGGTCGGGCGGCACCTCCAGCTGGAGGCGCTGTTTTTTGTGCTCGGCCTGCGGCCTGAAGCGCTCGACGGCGTCATGCACGATTTGGTCCACCGGCGTCGGCAACAGCCGGACGATCGCCTGCCCGGACTCGATCTGGGCCAGATCGAGCAGCTCCTGCGCCATCTGCTCCAGCGCGCGGACTTCGGCGTTGATCTTCTGGAGCAGGTTCTGGGTGGCGGCAGGTTCCTGAGCGGCGCCGCCCAGCAGGCTTTCGACGACCAGGCGAATGGAGGTGAGCGGCGTGCGCAGCTCGTGGGAGATGTTGGCGATGAAGTCGCGGCGGGCGCGGCCCAGGCGTTGCAACTCGCTCAGGTCTTTTAGCTCGACGGCCAGCCCATGTGGCCCGGCGCTGACGACGCGCACCCGGTAGGGCAGGTTGTTGATCATCAACTGCCGGTCGGTGTCCTCGCCGCCGGCTTGCACGTGAGCGATCATCTCGTCCAGCTCCACCGAACGCGTCGCTGTCATCACTGTCTGATCTGGCGCTGCCCACTCACCAAACAGCGCGCGCGCGGCGTCGTTCAGTTGCAGAATAGTGTGGTCGGGCGCAACCAGCATCACCGCGTCCGAATCGGCGGTGAAGTGGGCGTTGAGCTGCTCGGCGCGTCGGCGTGCCTCGGCCTCGGCGCTGCGGTAAGCGCGCTCCGCCGCACGGCGCTCGATCTCAAACTTGAGGGCCTGGGCGCGTGCGCGCTGCCATTGATAAGCGCAGGCCAGCGCAATGGCGCAGGCGAGGAGGGCAATCAGCCAGGCGGGATCCATAGAGCGTGGCGTGCCAGGCGCGGAGAAGGGGAAGGGAGCCGGGCGTCAGCGGCTCCGTCCTGCTTCCCGCGTCAATTTTCGAAGCGATAACCTACGCCGCGCACCGTTGTGATCCGTTTGGGCGCGGAGGGGTCTGTCTCGATTTTCTCGCGCAGCCAGCGGATATGGACGTCTACCGTATGGCTGTCGCCGACGTAATCGTACCCCCAGACACGGTTGAGCAGCAGGTCGCGAGAGAGTACGGCCCCTTGATTGCGCATTAGCTCAGCCAGCAGATCGAATTCGCGGTGGGTGAGCTTCAGCTCGTTGCGGTTGAGATAAGCGCGACGGGCCAGCAGATCCAGGCTCAGTTCTCCGGAGGTCAGCCGGGTCATCACGGCGCGGTTGTCGGCTTTGGCACGGCGCAGGGCAGCGCGGATGCGGGCTAATAGTTCGGGCAGGCTGAAGGGCTTGACCACGTAGTCGTCGGCGCCGGTTTCCAGGCCGGTGATCCGGTCCATCTCCGTGCCCCGCGCGGTGACCATAATGATCGGCACGTTAGAGTCGCGGCGCAGCATCCGGCAGACGGAAAGCCCGTCCAGCTCCGGCAGCATCAGGTCGAGGATGATCAGGTCGGGGGCTTGTTCACGCGCCAGGCGCAGGCCCTCGGCGCCGTCGCTGGCGATGATGACCTCATGGCCCTCGTTGCGCAGGTTGAGGGCGAGTGTGTCACGCACCGTCGCCTCATCTTCGATCAACAGGATTTTGGGCATGCGTTGAAGTCCAGGATAGTCCGTTTTCATAGGGAAACTACCTAAGCCAGTTCAAGGGTAGGTTAAGTGTCCTGCAAAAGAGCCTAACGTGCAACTGCCGCCGGCCAGCCCGAATGTCGTCCGGATCGGGCGATTTTAGCCGCCCCGGAATTGACAGGCCTTGTCGGCTGAGGCATGATTGATTTATGGATGAACAACGCTGCCTCTCCTTCGTAAACCCCGCAACCGGTGAAACTTTTGGGCAACTGGCGATGACGCCTGTGGCGGAGGTCTCGCAGGCCGTGGACGAGATGCGCGCTGCGGCGCGCTGGTGGCGGCACATCCCGGCGGCCGAGCGGGCGCGCATCCTTAACCGCTTCCAGGAAGTGATGATTGACGCGCGCGACGAGATCTCCGCTGTCATCAACCGGAATACCGGCAAGTCGCGTCAGGACGCGTTGATCGAGGTCTTTATGGTGGCGGACCTGTTGCACCAGTATTGCCTCCATGCGGCGGATTGGCTGAAGCCGGAGCCGGTGTCGCGCGGCCTCTACCTCTTCAAGCAACCACATATTGAGCGGCGGCCATACGGCGTGGTCGGCGTCATTGCACCTTGGAATTACCCCTTTGCGCTGGCGATGCCGCCGACCCTGGCGGCGCTGCTGGCAGGCAATACCGTGGTGCTCAAACCGTCCGAGGTGACCGGCGCAGTGGGCCAACTCATGGAGCAGCTCTTCCAGCGTGTGCCGGAGCTGGCGCCGTTTGTGCGCGTGATCCACGGCGACGGCCAGGTCGGGGCGGCGCTGGTGCAGGCGCGGCCGGACTTTATCTTCCTCACCGGCTCCACGCCCACGGGCCGCGCCGTGATGCGCGCCGCCGCCGAGCACCTGATCCCCGTGACGTGTGAGTTGGGCGGCAAAGACCCCCTCATCGTGCTGGAGGACGCCGACGTGAGCGCCGCCGCCAAGTGGGCGGTGTGGGGCGCGTACTTCAACACCGGCCAGACGTGCATGGCGGTGGAGCGCGTGTATGTCGTCGCAGACGTGTACGACGAGTTTGTCGGCGAAGCGTTGCGTTTCACCAAGGAACTCACCTACGGTTATTCGCCCGAGAAGGACAACCCCCATTACTTCGGGCCGATGTCCGACCCGCGCCAGCTCAAGATCGTCCAGCGTCACCTGGAGGATGCCCGCGCTAAGGGCGCGCGCCTGCTGACCGGCGGCGGCCTGCAGGGGATGTTCATCGAGCCGACGGTGCTGGTGGATGTGAACCACGATATGCTTCTGATGCAAGAGGAGACCTTCGGCCCGCTGCTGCCGATCATGAAAGTGAAGGACGAGGACGAAGCGATTCGGCTGGCGAACGACAGCCGCTTTGGCCTGGGCGCTTCCGTGTGGAGCAGCAACCACGACCGCGCCCGGCGCGTGGCGCGCGAGTTGAACGCCGGCTCGGTGCTCATCAATGACACGATCTGTCAGTTCGCAGTGCCCATGCTGCCCTTCGGCGGCGTCAAAGAGTCCGGCATCGGCCGCATCCATGGCAAGGAGGGGCTGCTCCAGTTCACCTACTCGCACGCCGTGCTCTCCGGCGATCCGCCGTTGGCCTGGGACGTGGCGACCATCTTCCGTAAGCCCGGCCACTACGCCGCGGTGGCCGCCATCATGCGCCTGGCCTTTGGCGCGAACCTGCGCCAGCGCCTGGAGCCAGTGAAGGAGCTCCTGGCCGGCGAGCCGTTGCCCGTGGCACTGCCCAAAGCGGACGAGGTAACGTTGCCAAAGCTGGATCGGAGACGCCTCGGCCTGGCGCTCGGCACGGTCGGCCTGGCCGCCGGTGCGCTGGCCGCCGCCGCCTTCCTCGTCGGTCGCCGCCGATCCGGTTAAAAGGGCTCAGCCACAGGGGCGACGCGCTCTTCGACCCGCCATAGTATCATTGGGCCGATGAGTCATGATACGGTCTTCGTCACCGGGGCCACTGGTTTCCTCGGCCATCATCTGCTGCCCCAACTGTTAGCCGAAGGTTTTCGCATCCGGGCGCTGGTGCGCGAGACCAGCGACACGCGCCACCTGCGCGACCCCAACATCGAACTGGTCATCGGCGACGTGCTCGATCGGGCTAAAGTCCAGCAGGCCGTCGCCGGCTGCCGCTACGGCGTACATGCCGCCGGCCTCTTCCGCTTCTGGGGTCGCAAAGAGGATTTCGAGCGCGTCAATGTGCAGGGGACCGCACACGTCATCGAGGCTGCGCGCCGCTGCGAGGTAGAAAAGCTGATCTACATCTCCACCATCGCCGTCGTCGGCGAACACCCGTCGGGCGTGGTGATTGACGAAACGGTCAAGTGTCAGCCCGCCGACGCCTATCAACGCAGCAAGCTCGACGCCGAAAACTTCGTCCGGATGTTTGCGCGCGGCGCGAACATGCCCGCCGTGTTGTTGCGCCCGGGCGCGTTCTATGGTCCGTGGGGACGCTATGCCTTCAACCGCTTGTTCTTCGAGGATCCGCTCAAAGGTCTGCGCATCCAGGTCGAGAATGGAGAGAGGCTGACTTTTCCCGCCTTTGTGCCGGATGTGGCGCGTGCGATCCTGGCTGCGCTGCGCCAGGGACGCCCCGGTGAAATCTACAATGTCTGCGGCGAGCCGCTGACTCACCGCGAGGCGAATACGATCATCAGCCAGCTTGCCGGCATCTCTAACTGGCGGCTGAACGTTCCCTCTAATTTGATGCTGCATATGGCGCGCTGGCTTACCAACCGCGCCGAACGTACGGGCCGCGAGCCATACTATCCTATCACCCTGGCCTCCTACGTCTTTCAGGATTGGCGTGTCTCGTCCGACAAAGCGCGCGCCGAGTTGGGCTTCAACCCGACTCCGTTCGAAGACGGCGCGCGGCAGACTCTGGAATGGTACTGGTCACAGGGCCTGTTCCGCCGCCCGCGTCGCGCCGCGACCCGCTAACGTCACAGCCCGGCGAGATCCTCAACGACCGCTTTGGGGCATGACATCCTCCCCATGACCAAAATTGTCACCGTCGCCGAGATGAGAACGCTGGAGGCTGCTGCCGACCACGTCGGCGTAACCTTCGCGCAGATGATGGACAACGCGGGCCGCGCTGTGGCCGAAGCTGTCCTGGCGCGTTTGGGCGATGATCTCGATCGGCATAAGCTCGTGGTGCTCTGCGGCAAGGGCAACAACGGCGGTGATGGTCTGGTCGCCGCGCATTACCTCTCGAACGCGGGCGCGCGTGTGGCCGTGTACCTGGCGCAGCCGCCGGACGAGACCGACTTCAAAATCAAGCGGCTGCGCGAGAAAGGCGTCTTCCTGGCGGACGCCGCAAACGATCAGCGCTGGCGCGTGCTGCGCAACCTGCTCAACGGCGCGACCGTGCTGATTGATGCCGTATTCGGCACGGGCGTCCGTTTTCCGCTGGCCGGCCCGTCCGCCGACCTGCTGCGCCAGGCGGAGCTGGTGCTGCGCGACCGCAGACCGCGCCCCCTCGTCGTCGCGGTGGATTGCCCCTCCGGCCTGGATTGCGACAGCGGCGCGCTCGACCCCCTCACGATCCCCGCAGACCTGACCGTAACTTTCGCCGCCGCCAAGCGCGGGCAGTTCACTTTCCCCGGCGCGGACGCGCTCGGCGAGCTGCTCATCGCCGACATCGCTATCCCGACAACCCTGTCGGAATGGGAAGCAATCAAAGTTGAGCTGGCGACGCCCGCGTTGATCAAAGCGCTGCTGCCCAAGCGCCCGCGCGACTCGCACAAAGGCACGTTCGGGCGCGCGCTGGTTGTGGCCGGCTCGGTCAACTATACCGGCGCGGCTTACCTGGCCGGCGCCGCGGCCTATCGCGTTGGCGCGGGGCTGGTGACGCTGGCACTGCCGCAAACGATCTATCCCATTATTGCCGCGCAACTGCCGGAGGCGACCTGGCTGGTATTGCCCGAAGAACGCGGCGTCATCGCCGGGCCAACCGCCGAACGGCTGCAACCGGAGCTATCCAACTACACCGCCTTGCTGATCGGCCCCGGCTTCGGCGTGGCGAAAACTACGGGCGACTTTGTGCGCGAAATCCTGACGCGCGCGGCCCCGCCGCTGGTGGTGGATGCGGATGGGTTGCGTCTGCTCGCGCAACTCCCCGATTGGTCGCGCGCCCTGCCGGCCAACAGCGTGCTGACTCCGCATCCGGGTGAGATGGCGGCGTTGACAGGTTTAGAGAAAGCCGAATTGCAATCGGACCGGATCGGTTACGCGCGGCGGTTTGCGGCGGAGTGGGGGCAGGTGGTGGTCCTGAAGGGCGCGTTCACTGTCGTTGCCGCGCCGGCTGGGCAGGCGACGGTGCAACCATTTGCGACTCCGGCTTTGGCGCGGGCCGGGACGGGCGACGTGCTAGCAGGCGCGATCGCGGGATTGTTGGCGCAGGGCGTTGGGCCTTATGACGCGGCGGTTGCGGCGGCGTACCTGCATGGCCGCGCGGGCGAACTCGCGGCTGCGAGGATGGGAACGTCGGCCAGCGTGCTCGCCGGCGACGTGCTGAACGCACTGGCTCAGGCGATCGCTGAACTGGAGCGATAAGGCCGGTTGAAAAACCGGCCTTTTTTGTTCTCGGACCGAGTTAGCTTTGTGCGGGCGCGGGCGGCACCTCGATGTTGGCGCCACCCTCCTTCTTGCCCAGGCGGGTTGCAATCTTTTCGCGCTGTTCGGCGACCACGGTCTTGCCGCGTTCCGCCAGCTCATCCATGCGGGCGCGGGCCTCGGCGGCCAGCTTCTCGGCGCGGGCGCGGGCTTCGGCAGTGGCCTCCTCAGCGCGGGCGCGGGCCTGCATCGCGGCCTCCTCCGCCCGGCGACGCGCATCCTCCGCTGCCTCATACGCCTGATCGCGCAGCTCGATGCTGCGCTGGCGTAATTGAGCGCGTGTCTCTTCCCCGGACTGCGGCGCCAGGATCAGGGCCACCGCCGCGCCAACCACGCCGCCGATGATGAAGCCGGTCAGGAAGGCGCCAAAATCGCTATCATTGTCGGACATAGTGAAATCTCCTTTGGTCTACGAGCTATCGCCGCTTTTGCGCGCCCTCGCGCGCCCTCGCGCGCCTCGCACGCTGCGCGCCGATCATTACAAGCGTCGGAAGATGTTCCCGAGCGAACTTACCGCTTCGACGATCTTCGCTAATCCGGCCACGTAGGCATTGAGCTTGACGATCGGCTCGGTCAGGTTCTCGCTCAGGAAGATGGTGGTGCCGCGCACGGTGTTGAGCGTTTCCTGCGTCGCCTCCAGAATGGGCCGCACTTCGTTCTTCAGCAGATTGGTGAGCGCCGCCAGCTGGATCATCAGAATCACCAGCGCTGCGCCAATCACGATCATCTCCAGTGCCATGAAGATGATGAATACGTCGCGCCAGACCGAGGCCTGCGCCGGGTTGTTCACCAGGAAGACGCCAAACACAATCAGGCCGATCACGACGAGCATGGCCAATAAGCCAGCAATGATCAGAGCGTTGCGCTGTTGCGGCGTCAACCCGCCCTGAGCGGGCGTGGGCGTCGCCGACTTACCGGCGATCGGGGTTGTAGACTCTGAGGGCAGTGGCGCTGCCGTTGGCCCTGTCCCATTCGTCTTCGATTGTGGCGTCTCGGTGGACATAGGCGGTATTATACATCAGCGACGGCGGGCGGCAGACCGCTGCATGAGGCGCAACGGTAGCCGACCGGGCGCCGTCAGCCGTCGGCGGTGCACGCCCCCTCTACTCGCTGGCCTCCGCCGACTCGTTGAGCGCCAGCAGCCGCGCGGCGAAGAGCGCGATCGCGCTGCCCAGCGTGGCGGTAAAGGTGTTGAGCGCGCCCACCGCCAGCAGCCGAATCCCCAGCCACTCGCCGACGAAGTGGCCGAGCGCAAAGCCGAGCCAGCCTGCCAGTAGATAGAGCAACAACCGCCGCGCATTGCCGCCTTGCCAGAGGTGAAAGCCCGCGCCGTAGAGCGTCGCCAGGATGAAGGCAAAGAGCAGGGTTGGAAGCGTCATGGTCAATCCCCGTTCTGACGATCGGTGGGCAGGATGAGGCCGCCGCCCAGGCATATCTCGCCGGCGTAAAACACCGCCGCCTGCCCCGGCGTGATATCGCGCAGGCGCTGGTCGAAGACCACCTCGGCTCGTTGGCTGGGCCGGGGGATGATGGTTGCTGCAACCGGCGGCGCTTTGTAGCGGATCTTCACTTCGGCGCGGATGGGTTCCGCCGGCGCGCGGCCGCTGATCCAGTTGACGCGGCCCGCCGTCAGCCGGTCGCTGCCCAGCTCGTTCGCTGTGCCGACCACCAGGGCGTTGGCCTTCGGGCGAAAGCCGATGACATACAGCGGTTCCGGCCCGGCCACGCCAATTCCTCTGCGTTGACCGATGGTGTAGAACGGCAGGCCCTGGTGCTGGCCGATGACCGCGCCATCACTGCGGATGATCGGGCCGGGCCGCAAGCTGTCCCCGGCGTACCGCCTGAGGAAGCGCCGATAATCATGGTCGGCCAGGAAGCACAGGTCCTGGCTTTCGGGCCGCTCGGCCACCGGCAGGTTGAGCTGCCGCGCCAGCGCGCGCACTTCGGTCTTCGTATAGGCGCCGATCGGGAAGAGCGCGTGCCTGAGCTGGGCTTGCCCCATCACGCTGAGCACGTACGACTGATCTTTATAGGCGTCAACGGCTTTGAGGAGTTGGAATTCGTCCCCCGTCCCCTCCCCGGCTACAGCCGGGAGAGCGCGAACGCGCGCATAGTGCCCCGTTGCCAAATACTGCGCCTCGAGCGAGAGCGCTTTCTTGAGCAGGAAGTCCCAGCGGATGTGGCGGTTGCACTCCAGGCACGGGTTGGGCGTGACGCCGCTCACGTAGCCGTTCACAAAAAAATCCACCACCTGAGCCTTGAAAGGCGTCTGCGCGTCCACGACATAGAAGGGGATGTCGAGCACCTCGGCTACGCGCCGCGCCTGCGCCATCGAGTCCGGCGAACAGCAGCGATTGTGAACGCCGCCCTCGGCTTCGGGTTCACCCCATAGCCGCAGCATCAGACCGACGACGTCATAGCCCTGCTGCACCAGCAGGGCCGCCGCGACCGAGCTATCTACGCCGCCGGACATGGCAGCGACGACTCTCACCTTCCGGTTCATCAGTCGTTCAGGCCGGCGCCAGGTGCTCGGCGCGCAGCTTCTCGATCACTTTCGGCAACACCGCGACCAGCCGTTCCACATGCGTCTCGGTCGTGCCCCGGCCCACGGTGATGCGCAGCGAGCCGAGGGCCCATTCCGGCTCCAGGCCTAGCGCCAGCAGCACGCCCGAGGGGCGCGGGTCGCCGGTCTTGCAGGCCGAGCCGGAGGAGGCCGCGAAGCCGGCCAGGTCGAGATGCATCAATAAATCATTGCCGTTGACGTGACGGAAAACGAACGAGGCATGGTTGGGCAGGCGCTCCAACCGGTGGCCGGTGACGCGGCTCTCCGGCACGTTGCTGAGCACGCCGGCGATGACATACTCGCGCAGCGCAGCGAAACGCGGGTTATGCGTCTCGCGCTCCTGCGCCGTGATCCGCAACGCCTCCGCCAGCCCGACGATGTAAGCGACGTTGGGGGTGCCGGCGCGCTGGCCGCGCTCCTGTGCGCCTCCGGTTTGCGTCGGCAGCAACGGCGTCCCGTGGCGCACGTAGAGCACGCCCACGCCCTTCGGCCCGTAGAACTTGTGCGCGCCCAGCGACAGCAGGTCCACGCCCAGAACGCGCACGTCGAGGTCGAGCTGGCTGGCCGCCTGAACGGCATCGGTGTGAACGAGCACGCCGCGCTCGCGGCAGATGGCGGCGATCTCGGCCACCGGCTGTAGGGTGCCGATTTCGTTGTTGGCCATCATCACGCTCACCAGCCCGGTGTCCGGCCGCAGGGCGCGCGCCACTGCCTCCGGCGCAACCCGGCCCGTCCGGTCAACGGGCAGCTCGGTCAGCTCAAAGCCGAAATGATCGCGCAACTGGTGCAGCGTTGCCAGTACAGCCTCGTGCTCGGTGGGCGCGGTGATCAGGTGGTTCGCGCCGCGTTGCTCCCGGGCCGCGAACGCGGCGCCGCGCAATGCCAGGTTGTTGGACTCGGAGCCGCCGCTGGTGAAGATGATCTCGTCCGGCGCACAGCCGAGCACTTCGGCCACGGTGCGACGCGCGCCTTCCACCGCCTTCTCGGCGCGGCGACCATAGCCGTGCACCGACGACGGGTTGCCGAACTCTTCGCGCAGGAAAGGCAACATCGCTTCGAGCACGCGTGGCTCGAGCGGCGTGGTCGCTGCGTAATCGAGATAGATGGACGTCATGTCGAGGATTTTAGCACACGGTAAAATGTCGCCGATGAACTTTCGACCGACGGTGCACACGCCCTGGGATGAGCCGACCTCGACGGTGGAAGCGCTGTGCGGCACGGCCGGCCCGGCGCCGGACTCATGACCCCCATCGAGAGCCGGCGCATGCGCCTGGCCTTTCAGATCGCGGCGATAGTTAGTGCGCTGCTCGGCTTCGGACTCCTGGTGGATGCCGCTTTGCTCGTCGGCAACCTGCGGCTGGGGCAGGCGATGCTCGACGAAGCGGCCCGTTCGGCGGCGCTGGCCGCGGAGCGCGTGGAGACCGACGGCGCACCGGTCTTCGAGCTACGCTTGACAGATGCGGACGGCAAGCTCTCGGCTTACACGCTGGCCCAGGAGGCGTTGGATCGTTCGGGCGCGGCACGCGTGACGTTGACCGATGTGTTTTCCGACGGCGAACGGGTCTTCGTGCGCGGCCGGGTCACTTCCCCGGTCTTCCTGCTGCGGTTGGTCGGCCTGCATGAGCTGGCGCTCACTCTGCTCGCCAGCGCCGACCTGGGCGCTGCCGGAACTCTCACGCGCCCTTAAGCTGGCTGCAATCTCGGCGTAAGCGGCTCGCTTATAATCACAGTACATCTCAGCAGGATCAATGAACATGCTGGAACAGGTTAAGTCTCGATCCAGTCGCCGCCTTTCTCGTCCGGCGGTGGCTGCCCTCGTCCTAGGAATGGCGGTGTTGTTGCTGGTCGTGGCGCTGGCGATCAACGCCGGCCCGGCCTCAGCAGCGGCGGCCAACCCCGGCCTGTTGATTTTGGTGCCGGCTGCCTTTCTGGCCGGCGTGCTCAGCTTCCTCTCGCCCTGCACGCTGCCCATCCTGCCGGCCTACTTCGCTTTCACTTTCCAGGCGCAAAGGCAGAATGTCGTGCTGATGACCATCGCCTTCTTCCTGGGGCTGGCGACCACGGTGACGTTGCTCGGCGCGACCGCCACTGCCATCAGCGCGGTGCTCTTCCAGAACATCCAGTCGCTGACGTTGATCGGCGGCTGGGTCATCATAATTTTCGGGGTGATGAACCTGTTGGGGATGGGCTTCGCCGGGCCGCAGCTTCAGGGCAAGCCGGCGGCCACCGTCGTCGGCTCGTACCTGTACGGCGCGACGTTTGCGCTCGGCTGGACGGCCTGCGTCGGCCCTATCCTTGG
The DNA here is from genome assembly GCA_037442085.1 of Anaerolineae bacterium. Lineage (GTDB taxonomy): Bacteria > Chloroflexota > Anaerolineae > Anaerolineales > UBA6663 > JANWXR01. The sequence continues at coordinate 23,610 of JBBIQY010000035.1, read as the reverse complement.
CGCTATCCTGACTCTGCTGGCTACCCAGGGCGTGGCGGTTCTTCAAGGTGGCCTGCTGGCGTTCGTCTACGCGCTCGGCCTGGGTGCGCCGCTCATCCTGGTCTCGGCATTCTTCAGCCGGCTGGGGCAAGGCTCGCGCTTCTGGCAGTTGCTCAAAGGCCGAGGCTTCGACGTGAAAATTGGCGGCGCGACGCTTTACCTGCATACCTCTAGCATCCTGAGCGGCCTGCTGTTGATCCTGATCGGATACCTGCTGGCGAGCGGCCAACTGACGGCCCTCACACGGCTGACGGCGGTCAGCGATCTATCGGTGTGGGTGGTGCAGTTAGAGGAACGGCTCGTGGCTCTGCTTGGCTTAAGATGAACGGCGCACCTTGGTGGCGCGGGACGCGCGGCGAGTGGTACGTCGTGGCGCAGGGCGGCCTATTCCTTCTGGTGGCCCTTGGCCCACGCGAGGGAGCCGGCCTGACGACCTGGGGGCCGCCGTTGTCCACGCTAACGCTGATCGGCGGGCTGGCGTTGGGCGGCATCGGCGGCCTGCTGGCGCTGGCCGGCCTGTTCCACCTGGGCGCGAACCTCACCGTGCTGCCCCATCCGAAAGACGATGCCACCTTGATCGAGGGCGGCGCTTACGCGCTGGTGCGCCATCCCATCTACAGCGGCTTGATCTTGGCCGCTTTCGGCTGGGCGCTGGTCGTTGCCAGCCCGTTGACCCTGCTCTACGCCTGCCTCCTGTTCCTCTTCTTTGACCTCAAATCCCGTCGCGAAGAGCTGTGGCTGGCGCGCAAGTTCCCGCGTTACGCCGACTACCAGAAGCGCGTGCGCAAACTCATCCCTTTCCTCTATTGACGGCGCGCGATTTGGGCGGAACAATGGGGCGCGGCTGAACGTAGGCCCTGTCGGCCTCGACGCTTCATTGTGGATCATTCCTTGCCTTTGCTTGTCTTTGGGACAGCCCTGGCCATCGCGGCCTTTGGCGCCTGGGCGGCGCTGAAGCTCGGCCCGCGCCTGGGGCTGATGCAATTGCCGGGCGGGCGGCGGCGACATCCCCGACCCGTCTCGCGCCTGGGTGGGGTGGGGCTGTTTGCCGGTTTCTTCAGCGTCGGGCTGGGGTTGTACGCCGCAGGTCAATTACCACAGGATGCTAATCTGCATCTGCCGCTGCTGGGCGTGCTGGCCGGTACGGCGCTGGCGGCGCTGCTCGGCCTGGCCGACGACCGTTTCGAGCTGAAGGCCGCGCCGCAGGCCGTGGCGCAGTTGGCGCTGGCCGTGCTCGCCCTCTTCATGGACATTTACATTGGCCGAGTCACCCTGCCTTTCTTCGGTGAGTGGGAGATTCCGCTGGAGATTGCTTATCCGCTGAGCGTGTTCTGGATCATGGGGATGATGAACACGGTGAATTGGCTGGACGGACTGGACGGGCTGGCGGCGGGTGTGGGCGTCATCGCGGCGCTGTTGTTTGCGCTGCATTCTCTGCAACTCGGCCAGCCCGAGGTGGCGCTGTACTCGTTTGCGCTGGCGGGCGCGTGCCTGGGCTTTCTGCCGTTCAACTTTTTCCCGGCGCGCGTGTTTCTCGGGTCGGGCGGGGCGATGGCGCTGGGCTTTGCGCTGGCGGCGCTCTCCATCATCGCGCCGGCGCGGGTGATGACGGCGCTACTCGTGATGGCGATCCCGATCGTGGACGTGGCTTTTCAGATCATTGACCGCTGGCGGCATGGGCGCTCACCGTTACAGGGCGACCGCGGTCATCTGCACTTCCGCCTGGCCGACCTGGGCCTGCCGCAGCCGGTGATCGTGCTGGGTTACTGGCTGTTCTGCCTCGCCTTCGCCGTGGCTGCACTGCTCATTGAGTCGCGCGAACTCAAATTGACGACCTTCGCAGCGTTGGTTTTGGTGGTGGTCGTCCTGCTCGTGATTCTGAGTCGTCGGGAAAACCGGGGGGGGACCCAACGCAAAGACGCCGAGTAACAAAAGCGCAAAGCACCTTGGCACGAAACCCCTTCTGCCACCTTCGCGTTCTCCGCGAGGGACAAATTATTGCGCCGTCCAGCCGCCGTCAATCGAAAGTGTCGCGCCCGTGATCTGCGCCGCGGCATCCGAGCACAGGAAGACGGCCAGTTGCCCGATCTGTTCCACGCTGACGAACTGTTTCGAAGGCTGCTTTTCCACCAGCAGGCTGGTCGCAGCTTCCTCGATGGGCAGATTGAGCTGCTGGGCACGGGCGGCGATCTGCTTCTCCACCAGTTCGGTCCGCACCCATCCGGGGCAGATCGCGTTGCAAGTGATGCCGCTGCCCGCCGTCTCCAGCCCAACCACCTTCGTCAACCCGACGAGGCCGTGCTTGGCGGCGACGTAGGCGGCCTTGTTGACCGAAGCCACCAAGCCGTGGGCGGAGGCCGTGTTGATGATGCGCCCCCAGCCGGCGCGCTTCATATAGGGCAGAGCATGCCGAATGGCGTGGAAGGCCGACGACAGATTCACCGCGATGATCGCATCCCACTTCTCGGGCGGGAACTCGTCAATCGGCGCGACGAACTGAATGCCGGCGTTGTTGCAGAGCACGTCCACGCCGCCAAGCTGGCGCGCGGTGGTTGCGATCAGATCGGCGATCTGCTCCGGCTGGCTCAGATCGGCGGGATGATAGCCGACGCGGATGCCGTGAGCTTTCTCCAGTTCGGCGCGCGTTTGTTCGATCTGAGCCGGGTCGCCGAAGCCATTGAGCATAACCTGGCAGCCGGCCGCCGCGAGCGCACGCGCGATGCCCAGCCCGATGCCGCTGGTCGAGCCGGTGACGAGGGCAGTTTTGTCCTTCAGCATTTTGTGCTCCTCCGGGATAAGGCGGTTTTCGATGCAGGGCGCTGCTGCGGGCGCGAAGACCGCTTCGATCAGTATTCCACCTTCAAACCGGTCAGGCGCATGAGGGCCTGCTCCAGCAAATACAAAAGCGGTGCGATGCAGATATTGAGTGCGACGGTGATGGTGAACGCGGTTGCCAGCAGGCGAATGCCGGCATCCAGCGGTCCGGCGATGAAGTCGGCCAGCATCTGCCCGAGGCCGGCGTAGAGCAGCACGGCAGTCACCAGCCCGGCAAGGGCCAGCACTGGCAGCCAGGCACGCCGGTCGGAGGCCGAGGGCAGCATCGAGTTGCTGACGGTGAACAGCAGGTAGATCCACAGCCAGGCGTCCGGCGCGGCCAGCACAGCGCCGAGGTTCTGCACCGCCAGCGCCAAGTCGCCACTTGCCAGCGCCTCTGCCGCCGGGCCGATGTCCAGCAGGAAGTAACTAATCGCCAGGATCACGCCCGAGCCGGCCAGGAGTGGGGCCGCGCCGATCAGCGCTTCGCGGAACACGTCGGTCTTCTCCGTCTCCACAAAGCCGAGCCGCAGCGTGCCATCCGGCTGACGTTCCGGGATGACCGAAAAACGCCCGGTGCGGGCGAAAAGCAGCGTCGCCATCAGGTAGTGGCTGAACTCGTGCACCAGCACTCCGGGCAGCATCAGGATCGAATACAGGATGGCGGCGATGTCCGGGTTACGGAAGACCAGCAGCCACAGGCCCTGCAGGTGCCGGTGGATGTAGCGCTCCAACAGCACCAGCGGCGCGAAGACCGCCAGCAGCCAGAGCCAGGAGGCGAAACTCAACATTGCTGGTTGCTGGTCGTAGTTGCTGGTTTGCGATTGCGATCGGCGAACAACAATCTAAAGTCAATAGATCACGAAACGGCGCATCCTTCGACTGCGGGCCGCGCATTCTAAGCGGAGCGAAGTCTCCATGCGCGCCGGCGCACAACGGGCGATGAAAATGAGAGGCTGCGCCGATTCAGAACCTCTGCTAAAGTGAATGTGTCGGCAAGCCACACGTTGCACTCCGCAGTGCTGTCACGAACGTGAAGCGAAGTCGGACGGGCGGGCTGGACGGCACAACAGAGTGTTGCAGGCGCGGGGCAGATTCCCAGCGGGAGTGTTCTGCTGGCGCCCGGCGTCAAGCACGACGGTCAGCCGAAGGATCAGGATGCTTTCGTGAAGTACTGAAAATCTGGAATCAGCTCGCTGCTTTCACAATCGCTGTAAATTCCGCCACTTTCAGGCTGGCGCCGCCGACGAGCGCGCCGTCAATCTCCGGCTGGGCGAAGAGCGAGGCCGCGTTGGCCGCCGTCACCGAGCCGCCGTATTGGAGGCGCAGCGCGTCGGCCACGCTCGCCGTGTACAGCTCTTCGAGCAGCTGACGGATGTACTGGCCCATCACGCTGTTGGCCTGTTCGGGCGTGGCGGCCCGGCCGGTGCCGATGGCCCACACCGGCTCGTAGGCGATGATGGTCTTGAGCGCGTCGTCGGCGCTCAGGCCGGCGTAGGCGCTGCGCACATGCCGCGTCACCACGTCGCCCGTTTGCCCGGCCTCGTTCTCCGCCAGGTTCTCACCGACGCAGATGATGGGCGTCAGGCCATGCGCCAACGCGCTCTTCACCTTCTTGTTCACCGTCTCGTCGGTCTCGCCGAAATACTGCCGCCGTTCCGAGTGGCCGAGGATGACGTACTGCGCCAGGCCGACCAGCATCGGTGCAGAGACTTCGCCGGTGAACGCGCCAAACTTTTCCCAATGAATGTTCTGTGCGCCGAGGCCGATGCCGGTGCCGGCCAGCAACGGGGCGACTGCCGGCAGCGCGACGAATGGCGGGCACAGCACGCGCTCCACGCCAGTTACGCCGCCAATCTCCGCGACCAGCGCGCGTGCCAGCTCGGCTGCCTCGGCGGGCGTCTTGTTCATCTTCCAGTTTCCGGCGATCACGGGGGTACGCATGCAGAGAGGTCTCCTTACCCGGAAGGGCGACAGGCTGTAAGTCACAAGGCCGGTTCTTTCGGCGCTCGGGCCATCACTTGTCGTTCAACGCCGCCAGGCCGGGCAGGGTGCGGCCCTCCAGCATTTCCAGGCTGGCGCCGCCGCCGGTGGAGATGTGCGTAATTCTGTCGGCCAGGCCGGCCTGCTCGATGGCGGCTACCGAGTCGCCGCCGCCCACCACCGTCGTTGCGCCGCACTCGGCCACGGCCTTGGCCACGCCGTTGGTGCCGTGCGCGAAATTGGGGAACTCGAAGACGCCCATCGGGCCGTTCCACACTACCAGCGCGGCGCCCTTCAGGGCTTCGGCGTAAGCGGCTACGGTCAGCGGGCCGATATCGAGGATGCGCCAGCCGGCGGGCACGCCGTCCTTGACGTTGATGACCTGTTTCTGTGCGCCATCGTCGAACCTGTCGCCGAGCACCGCGTCCACGGGCAGCAAGAGCTTGGCGCCCGCTTTCGCCATCAGCGCCCGGGCCGTTTCCAGGCCGGACTCGTCCACTAACGAATCGCCCAGCGCCAGCCCCTGCGCCTTGAGGAAGGTGTTGGCCATGCCGCCGCCGATCAGCACGCGGTCGGCTTTTGGCAGCAGGTTCTCGATGACGCCGATCTTGTCCGAGATCTTCGCGCCGCCCAGGATGGCGATGTACGGATGCTTGGGGTTGTCCACCGCCTGGCCGAGATATTCGATCTCCTTCTCCATGAGGAAGCCGGCCACGGCGGGCAGATGGTGGGCCACCCCCTCGGTGGAGGCGTGCGCGCGGTGCGCCGAGCCGAAGGCGTCGTTGACGTAGATGTCGGCCAGCACCGAGAGTTTCTTGGCAAATGTCGGATCGTTCTTCTCCTCCTCCGGATGGAAGCGGACGTTTTCGAGCAGGATGACCTCACCCGGCGTGATCACGGCCGCGGCCTCTTCGGCCACCGTGCCGACGCAATCGGGCACGAGCTTGACGGGCTTGCCAAGCAGCTCGCTCAGGCGCGCGGCGACGGGCGCGAGCGAGTACTTCGGGTCCGGCCCGCCTTTGGGCCGCCCCAGGTGCGAGGCCAGGATCAGCGCTGCGCCCTTGTTCAGCAGATACTGGAGGGTGGGCAGCGAGGCGCGGATGCGGGTGTCGTCGGTGACCTTTCCGTCCTTGATGGGGACGTTGAAGTCCGCGCGCACGAAGACTTTCTTCTTCTTGACGTCAATGTCGCGGATGGTCTTTTTATTCATTGCTGAGTTGTGATTGCGGGTTGCGGATCGGTCAATCCGCAACCCGCGATCTGCAATCTACAATTTCGAGGCCACCATCGCCGTTACGTCGGCCAGGCGGCAGGCGTAGCCCCACTCGTTGTCGTACCAGGCCACGACCTTGACCAGGTTGCCGAGCACCAGCGTGTCCATCGAAGAGTAAACGGACGAGAGCGTGGTGCCCTTCAGGTCGCTGGAGACGAGCGGCTCGTCGGTGACGCCCAGGATGCCCTTCATCGGGCCGCTGGCGTACTCGAGCATGGCGTTGCGGATGTCGTCCTTGCTCGCCTCTTTGTTGAGGATGGCGGTGAAGTCCACCACCGAGACGGTCGCCGTCGGCACGCGGAAGGCCATGCCGCCGAACTTGCCCTTCAACTCCGGGATGACCAGGCCGACGGCCTTGGCCGCGCCGGTTTCCGAGGGGACGATGTTCTCGGCGGCGGCGCGGGCGTCGCGCAAATCCTTCGCGCCCACGTCCTGCAGCTTCTGCGAGTTGGTATAGGCGTGCACCGTGGTGAGCAGGCCCTTTTCGATGCCAAAGACGTCGTTGAGCACCTTGGCGATTGGCGCCAGGCCGTTGGTGGTGCAGGAGGCGTTGGAGATGACGTGGTGTTTGGCCGGATCGTATTTATCGTTGTTGACGCCGAGCACAAGGGTCAGGTCTTCGTTCTTGGCCGGGGCGGAGATGATGACTTTCTTTGCGCCGCCGGACGTGATGTGGCCGACCGCCTTGGTGGCGTCGGTGAAAAGGCCGGTGGACTCGATGACCACTTCCACGCCCATGTCCGCCCACTTGATGGCGTTGAGGTCCTTCTCGGCGACGACCTTGACGACCTTGCCATCCACCACGATGGCGTCGTCCTTAACTTCCACCGTGCCCGGGTATGCCCCGTAGGTCGAGTCATACTTGAGCAGGTGGGCGTTGGTGGCGGCGTCGAACAGGTCGTTGACGGCGACTACTTCGATCTTGTCGGCCTGGCGGGCTTTGATGGTGCGGTATACCAATCGCCCGATGCGGCCAAATCCGTTGATGCCAACTTTGACGGTCATGTGAAAACTCCTTGGGTTGAAACGGGCGACGCCACGCGCACTAAGTCGCGCGCAGGTCGTAGCCCGCATGGTCTAATAAGTTCATCAGCGCCGCCGCCAGCTTGGCCGCATCGTGTCGCCACGGATAAGCGTCATCGGCCAGGTCGGCGGTGATCAATCGGCGAGCGCCGTCCTGCGGAACGCCGTTCGCCGGCGCGTCTACGGCGACCCAGGCCAGGTGCGGCAGCAGTGTGCCGCGTTGATTCGTGTTGGTCAACACCAGCGGGAACAGGCCCGGCTCAGTATGTCGCTCCAGCGCCCGCACATGGTCGAGCGCCGAGTAGCCGTCCGTCTCGCCCGGCTGGGTGGCAGTGTTGCAAACGTACACCTTCAGGGCGCGGCTGGCTTTGATCGCGGCAGCCAGGTCGGGCACCAGCAGGTTCGGGATCAGGCTAGTATACAGACTGCCCGGGCCGAGCACGATCAGGTCCGCTTCCAGCAGGGCGCGCACTGCGTCGGGATACGCCGGCGGGCCTTCGGGATGCAGGTGCACGCGCCGAATCTGCCCGCCCATCTCCGTGATCTTGGATTCGCCCGCCACCACGTTCACCGCCCGGCCTTCGCCGATCACTTCGCCGATCAGGGTCACATCGCTCAAGGTCGAGGGCACCACGCGACCCCGGATATTGAGCACCTTACTCGATTCGAGCAGGCCCTTCTCGAAGCTCCCTGCGACCTCCGCCATGGCGGTGATGAACAGGTTGCCGAAGGAGTGCCCGCCCACATCTTCCCGTCCACCGAAGCGGTACTGAAAGAGCTGGGTGGTCAGCGCTTCGTCGTCGGCCAGCGCGGCGATGCAGTTGCGAAAGTCGCCGGGCGGCAGCACGCCGAGTGTCTGCCGCAGCCGGCCCGACGAGCCGCCGTCGTCCGCGACTGTGACGATGGCCGTCAGGTTGGCGGTGTGCGCCTTCAGGCCGCGCAGCAGGGTTGCGAGGCCGGTGCCGCCGCCGATCGCGACGACCTTCGGCCCACGCCCGCGTCGCCGATGCTCGCTCACCGCCCGCGCCACGCTCTGTCCCGGCCTCACGAAAGGCGCAAGGACGTTGCGGTTGATCTGGGCGATGGCGATCAACATCAGCGCCAGGCCCAGGCCGCCGATGAGCAGGCCACGCGCTGGGCGCGGCAAAAATTGCAGCGTCAGTATGCCGGGCAGCCACGGCATCGGCTCGCCGCGGTAAATCTCGATTAGCAGGTATGCGAGGCCCAGCCCCACCAGCGTCGTTCCCAGTAGGAGCAAACCGATCCAGCGCTTTATGCCTATGCCGGGGATCAGCCAGCGGTTCCAATCCTGCAGACGACGGGTGATTTGGGAAGGTGGCCGCATGGCTCAAGCGCCGCGATGATAACAGACGAAAGCGAGCCGGGTCAACGACTGATCCGACCTACCGAGTCTGCCGGTTTGGCGTTTCGCCTCAATTTCGTCCAAGCCCGCCCTCGACACGGATATTCACTGAACACGCTTCGCGCCAACCAGTCAGTGCCGATTGTCATCGAATGGGCCTGCCGATCTTTGATATTTCTGTTCCATTTCCCGCAGGCGTTCGATCTGCCGCTGATTCCAGTCGCTCTGGGCTTCACCGCTTTGGGTAGGGGTGGAAAACCAGGCGTCGAGAATCTCGCGTGCCAGCGGGACAGAGGTGGCGCGCAGGCTGAGGGCGAGGACGTTGGCGTGATTCCAGATGCGCGCGCCCCGGGCCGTCTCGGCGTCGTGAACCAGCGCGGCGCGCACCCCCGGCACCTTATTGGCGACGATGCTCGCGCCGGTGCCCGTCCAGCAGCAGACGATGGCCTCGTCTGCCGCGCCGCTGGCCACGGCCTCCGCCGCCTGGCCGCAGACCACCGGCCAATCCGCCTCCGGCTCGGCGGCGCTGCGCGGCCCGAAGTGCAACACTTCATGCCCGCGCTTGTGCAGTTCGGCCAGCAAGGCCTCGGTCAATTCATTGGCTGAGTCGTTCGCCAGTGCGATCCGCATAGGGGCTCCTTTTCGGATAACGGCTCCGGAGAATTCACTTATCCATCTGAGCTTGGCCGCCAGGTGGAGTACGGGTGTTGGGCGAGGTAGGCGTTGGTGTAGCGCACGTCGGCTGAAACTTCCTGGCCGACCCAGTCCGGCGCACTGACCGGTTGTGTCTCGTCCTCCAGTTCGACCTCAGCCAGCACCAGCGGGGCGTTGGCGCCGGCGAATTCATCCACTTCCCATATCCGCCCGGCATGGGCGATGCGGTAGCGTGTCTTCTCAATCACCGGCTGGACGCACAGCGCCGCCAGTATTTGCTCGGCGTCAGCGAGCGGGATTTCGTACTCAAACTCGGCGCGGCTCAGGCCGGCGTGCAGACCTTTGAGGGTGAGGTAGCCGCGCTCGCCGGCCACGCGCACCCGCACGGTCACCGCTGTTCCGGTCGCGAGATAGCCCTGTCGGTAAGACTGGCCCATCGCACCCTGGCGCCAGCCCTCGCCGTTCACCAGAAATTTGCGTTCGATCTCAGTGCTCATCTCACTTTGCTCGTCTGGTCGCCGCCAGGCTTGGAACGTCTGGGGCTAAAATTAACCCTCTCCATTTTGAACCTGGCGCTGGCCTCATTATAATGCGGCAATTGAGGCAAGGGCTGCGCATGTCTAAGCGTCATCTCCCGGAACGCCTGGTCATTCTGGATATTGACGGTCTGCGCCGCGACGTGTTTTTCCAGGCGCTGGCTGACGGCAAAGCGCCGGCGCTAGCGCGGGTGCTCGGCGGCGCTGATGTGCAGTCCGGCTTGCACTTTGAGGCCGTCAGTAACGCACCCTCGATCACCTTCCCCTGCCAGGCCTCCCTCTTCACCGGGGCGCACCCCGAGCAGCACGGCGTGCTGGGCAATCAGTTCTTCGACCGCTTCGGCAGGTTGAGCGGTGGGCGACCCCGTTTCTACGCCTTTGACATCGGAGATACGCTGGCGGTGGATGATGCCGTGGCGGTGTACGTCGGGGAGAAGGGACTGGTCAACGACCTGCTCTCGCCGGGCGTGACCACCCTCTACGAGTATGCGGCTCAGCGCGGGCTGACCTCGGCGGTGGCGCACAACATGATCGCGCGCGGGGCCACGCACTGGCTGCGGCCCAACCTGCTGGACATCGCGCGCTTCACTAAGGGCGGCGGCCTGCTCGGCCTGGCGGCGGAGCAATTCGACGGGCAGATGGTCGCTGCGCTGATCGCCCTCCTCGACAGCGGCGCGCGGCCCGACGTGCTCACCGCTTACTTTATGGGACTGGATCATCGCTCGCACCGCGAAGGGCTGGCGGCGCAGTACGATTACCTCACGCGTATCGTGGATGAGCAGATCGCGCGTCTGCTCGACGCGCTCGCCCGCCACCGCCTGCTGAGCGGCGCGCTCTTCGCCGTCGTCTCCGACCACGGCCAACTGGCCGTCATCCCCGACGAGGCGCACTCGCTGCGCCTCAGCTTTCCCTTCGACCGCGAATTGGGCCGGGTCTTCGATGCACTCGGCCTGGATGTGCATGACCTGCCCGGCGAAGACCCGAACGTAGATGCCGTGGTCGCCTGTAACGGCGGACTGGCGCATGTCTATCTGCATCACCGCGCCGGGAGATGGTCGGATAAGCCTCGGTTTGAAGAGGATGTGCTGCCGGTAGGTCGAGCGTTTTGGGAGGCGACTCTGACCGGCAAGTATGCTCCTGCCCTGCGCGACTCGCTGGCGTTGATCCTGGTGCGCAACGTCGAGCGCGATGGCTGGGAGGCGGATTATCAGGCGCTGACTCCGGCTGGCGAGCTGATCCCCATCCCCGATTACTTGCGCGCGCACCCGGAGATCGCGGTCGTGGATGCCGTCAATCGCCTGCGGCATCTGGCCTCGCCGGTCAGCGGCGACCTGGTGTTGCTCTCGAACTACGCGGGCGGCTACTACTTCGGCGCGCCGACCAAGGGCGTCCACGGTGGCCTGCACCCCGATGATTCCGAGTGTGTGCTTTCCCTCGGCTGGCCGAATGGGACGCCGGCCCAGGTGGCCGCGTTGCGCCTGACGGCGGAGCACGCCGTGATGGCGCGTTGCCACGCCGAGGGCAACCGCCGCCCCGGCGTCGTGGATCTGATGACGGCGCTCAATGCCGTGATGGGATGGTAAGCATCACGGCACGACCGCCGGTTACACCTCGACGAACAGCGCGTCTTTGGCGGTTTTCACCGGCCGCCGGGCTCGTCACTTGCTAAACGTTTGACGCTCTCCCCATTTCCGCTAAACTTCTGCCACGCCCACCATGACCGGCCTCACCCCTGCCGAAGAACGCGGCCTGATCGGCACGACGCTCGATGCACAATTGCGGCGCGCCTTTCTGCGCCTATCGCCGGCGGAGGTGAACGATCTGGTCGAGCAAATGCGCAACGAAGCGCTGCGGCGCCGTTTGGTGTACATGCGCGAGGGGCAGGCCGAGGTCATCCCCATCATGCTGCGGCCCACCGGCATCCTGCCCGATCAGCTCGGCTACCTGCACATCGTTGCGCTCACCCTCATCAACGCCCTTAAGCGTTTGCCGGATCTTTACATCCAGGATTTCGAGGTGCGGCGCGTCACGCCGCTCACCCCGCCGGAAGAGAAGTGGCTGTGGGACAACTGGGGGCCGGAGCATCGTGAGAACAATCCGGTCTTTGGCCGGCTGGATGCAGTGGTGGACCTGACCGGCCCGATGTGGAAAGACTCGCTGCACTTTATGGAGCCGAATCTGTCCGGCGTCGGCGGCATTCACCTGATCCCGGCCTGCGAGCAGATGTTGGCCGAGGTCGTTATGCCGCGCCTGGCTCATCACGATCCACATTTGCGGCTCGAACCAACGCTGGACTTGCGCGATATGTTCATGCGCGAAGTGCTCGATCACCTGGAGGCCATTGGCCGCCCTTACGGCAACATCGCCTTTGTCGAGCCGAAGTACAGCGGCGACGGGCCGGTGGAGCAGGAGGCCCTCGCCGAGTATTACCGCTTAGAGCATGACCTGACCATCATGCACGCCGACCCGAGCGAACTGTACCAGCTCGACGGCGAGGTATTGTGCGGCGGGCGACGTGTGGACGTGGTGTATCGCGACTATGAAGTGCGCGATTTGTTGTCCGAGGAAGAAGAGGGCGTAGACATCAGGCCGATGCGGACCCTCTTCCGCGGCAACCGCGTCATCTCGTCGCTGGCCGGCGACTTCGATCACAAGAGCTGCTGGGAGCTGCTCACCGATCCACAGTTCACACAAAAATACTTCAGCGCCGACGAGCGCCAGGTGTTCCGCCGCCATGTGTTGTGGACGCGGGTCCTGCGCGACCGGCGCACCACGCTGCCGGACGGCGAGATCGTCAACCTGCTGGAGTACGTCCGCCGTGAGCACGATCTGCACGTCCTCAAGCCCAATCGCTCCTACGGCGGCGACCGCGTCATTATCGGGCATGCGGTGACCCAGGGCGAATGGGAGACCGCCATTCAGGAGGCGGTGACCAGTTCGGAAAAGAACGAGGAGGACTGGGTGGTGCAGCGTGTAGCACGCCTGCCTGTGTACGAGTTCCCGGTGCTGGCCGCCGATGGCCACGTGAGCCTGGAGCCCTTCTACACCGTGTTCGGGCTGGCCCCGACCAAGTATGGCCTGTCGCTGTTGGGCCGGGCTTCGCAAAAGATGGTCGTGAACGTCGCGCAGCGCGGCGGCATGTGCGGTGCGCTGGTGGGCCGATCTAGCCTGAGGCTGGCCGGGCCGGGCGTTCCACAGCCGGCTTGAACGCTACTGAACACATGCTGCCGTTGAGCGGAACACGCTTGTCCGGCCCGACGCGCATCCGACGCTTGCTGGAGCGCGCGCTGGCCGTATCCGACGCGGACGAGACGGAAGTCGTCTTCTCCGCCGTTGCCGAGTCGCTCACGCGCTTCGCTCATAACGCCATTCATCAGAACGTGGCCGAGCGTGATGCGACGCTCGAAGTGCGCGCGGTCTTAGGGAGGCGTGTGGGCACGGCGACGACCAACGACCTGAGCGACGCCGGCCTGGAACGCGTCGTGCGCAACGCCTGTGAACTGGCCCGTCACCTGCCGGAGAACGCCGGGGGGCCCGGCCTGCCGGAACCGCAGCGCTATCCGGACGTGCCGCCTGCCTACGACGAGCGCGTGGCGGCGCTATGCGACGATCCACTGGCGCGGGCGCATGCGGTGGCGGACCTGAGCGCGGCGGCCCGGGCCGCTGGCCTGCTGGCCTCCGGTGCCTACAGTGTCGCGCGCTACGAGCACGCGCTGCTCAATTCCAAAGGCCTGTTCGCCTACGCACCCGGCACACAGGTGGATGTGACCTTCGTCATCGAGCAGCCAGAACCGCTGGCATCGGCGTATGCCCATGCCAGCGGCTGGCGGCTGGAGCAGATTGATTTCGACGCGCTCCAGCGCACGGCCCTGGCCCAGGCACGGACGAAATATGCGGCGCGCACCCTCCCGCCGGGCGAATACCCTGTTGTCTTGGAACCCTACGCCGTGCTCGTCCTGCTCGAAGCAATGATCGAGGACGGTATGGGCGCGCTGGCCGTGCAGGAAGAGCGCAGTTGGATGCATGGTCGCTTTGGTCAGTTGTGCCTCTCACCGCTGATCTCCATCACCGACGATGCCTTCGACCCGGACGGCTTCCCGCGCGCCTTCGATTGTGAGGGCGTGCCCAAGCAGCGCGTCACCATCGTTCGGCACGGCGTGCCCGTCTCACCGGTGTACGACCGCCTGACGGCTGCCAACGAGCCGGGCAAAACCTCCACCGGCCATGCTCAGCCCTATGACGACGAAGACTGGGACGGCCCCGCGCCGGAGAACCTGGTGCTGGCGCCGGGAGACAGGTCGGTGGACGAACTGATCGCCGGCGTCGAGCGCGGCCTGTACATCAACCGCTTCTGGTACGTGCGCCAGACCTCCAGCCACAACGCCGCCGCCACCGGCACCACGCGCGACGGTGTCTGGTGGATCGAGCGTGGCGAGCTGGCCTACCCGGTGAGCAACTTGCGTTTCGACCAGGAGCTAGTGACCGCGCTGCGCGACGTACGCGGCGTGGGGCGCGAGCTGCGTACCCTCGCCGGCTTCTATGGCCTGCACCGCGTGCCGGCGCTGGCGCTGGACAAATTTCGTTTCATCGCGAACTCGAACGGTGGACGCGACGCCTGACGGATCTGCTATGCCCAATCCCCTCCCCATAGATGCGCCCGCCCTGCTTCAATTTTTGATCGGCCTGCTCAATACGCCCAGCCCCACCGGCTTCACCGAACGCGCCATCGCATACTGCGAGCGCGAGTTTGCGCAGTTTGGCCTCGCTCAGCGCCGGACGATAAAAGGCGCATTGGTGTTGGATTGGCCCGGCCAGACGGCGACCGCGCCGCGCGCGCTGACGGCGCACGTGGATACGCTCGGCGCGATGGTCAAGGAGATCAAGCCGAATGGCCGTCTCAAGCTGACGAAGATCGGCGGCTTCGCCTGGAACACCGTCGAGGGCGAGGGCTGCACGGTCTTCACGCATACCGGCTCGGAGTGGCGCGGCTCGCTGCTCGCCACTAAGGCCTCGGTCCACATCTTCGGCGCGGAGACGGGCGAGTTGAAGCGCGACGACGATGGCCTGGAAGTGCGGCTGGACGCGCGCACACGCTCGGCCGACGAGACACGCGCACTGGGCGTGAACGTCGGCGACTTCGTCGCTTTCGACCCGCGCGTCGAGGCCGGGCCGGCCGGCTTCATCCGCTCGCGTCACCTGGACGACAAGGCGGCCGTCGCCTGCCTGTTTGCCGCCGTCAAGGCTATGCTAGGCTCCGGCCAGCAACCCGCGCAGCGCGTCACGCTGCACATCAGCAACTACGAAGAGGTCGGTCATGGTGCGGCCGGCGGCTTCCCGTCCGACCTGGCCGAGCTGGTTTCGCTGGACATGGCGGCGGTGGGGCCGGGCCAGGCCTCTGACGAATTCAGCGTTGGTATTTGCGTTAAGGACTCCGGCGGGCCTTATCACTCGGCGTTAAGCCGCAAGCTGCGGCGGCTGGCGACCGAGGCCGGAATCCCGCATACAGTGGACGTCTATCCTTACTATGGCTCGGACGGCGAAGCCTACTGGCGCGCGGGCGGCGATGTGCGCCTCGGCCTGTTCGGGCCGGGCGTGGATGCTTCGCACAACTACGAGCGCACACACCTCGACTCACTGACGCACACCGCGCAGCTCATCGTCGAGTATTTGAGGAGCGTTGACTGATGATCCTTGTCTCTCCCGTTGCCCACGATATCTGGGTTGTCGCTCCGGACGGTCGCCTGGACCTGACCGCCGCCGGTGAGCTGGAAGAGGCGCTGACCGGCCTGCTCAACGAGGGCTGGTCGCGGCTGGTGCTGGATTGTTCCACCGTGACCTACATTGCTTCCGCCGGCCTGCGCGTGCTGGTAATCGCCCTGCGCCGCGCCCGCAACCTCAACGGCGACTTTCACCTGATCGGTGTAAATAGCAGCGTGCAGCAGGTGCTGCACATGTCCGGCCTCGAGGCTGTCTTCACCGTCCACGCGACGCTGGCTGAGGCGGTGGCGGCGCTTCAATCCGGCACAGCCCAGGCCAAAACCGAGATTTAAGACCGGCCTGCCGCGAGCCCTATGCTACAATCGCGCTATCCTCACCGAAGGCAGGAGACCTCTACATGGAATTACAGACCCGCGAGTACAAGCGCGTCAACGTCATCCGCGTGATTGGGCGGGTGGATGCGAGCGTTGCCCCGAAGTTCGAAGAGGCCTTGCGCCAGCAAGTGGAAGGCAGCCATGCCTACCTGATCTTGGAGATGGACGGCACCGACTATATCAGCAGCGCCGGGGTGCGGGCGCTGATCTCTGCGCAAAAAGCGCTGAAGGCCAAGGGCGGCGCGGTGCTGCTCGCTCAACCCTCTGAACGAGTCAAGGAAGTGCTGGACATCGCAGGCCTCGACACGCTCTTCAAGATCTACCCCGACACCGAGGCCGCCATCGGTTCGATCTAGCTGGCCCCCCTTTGCAACCAGCCTTTGTTCCCCCAGCGCCTTGCCTCGTGGCGAGGCGCTTTGTTCGCCGATCCCTTCCCCTGTCACTTTCCCGCCTCCCGCTTTACAATCCCGGGCGATGTCCGACCTCGAACCGACTCCGCTGCGCAAACAATACCTCGACGTCAAGCGCCAGCATCCCAACGAAATCGTCTTCTTCCGGCTGGGTGACTTTTACGAGACCTTCGACGACGATGCGGAACTGGTCGCCCGCGAGCTGGAGATCGTTTTGACCAGCCGCGCCAACATGTATAAGGGCGGCGAACGTCGCGTTCCCATGGCCGGCATCCCTCATCATGCAGTCGAGACCTACGTCGCGCGCCTAATCGCCAAAGGCTACCACGTCGCCATCTGTGAACAAACCGGCATGGAGCCGATTGATGGCCTGTTCGAGCGCCGCGTGGTGCGCATCATCACACCCGGGACCGTTGTCGAGCCGAACCTGCTGGAGGCAGCACGCAACAACTATCTGGCGGCGCTAGCGGTCGAGGGCGGGCGCGCCGGCCTGGCCTATGCCGACATCACCACCGGCGAGTTTGCAGTGACGACGATCCAGGCGCTCAACCCGTGGGCGGCAGTCCGGCACGAACTGATGCGCCTGCGCCCGGCGGAACTGCTCTTGCCGGAGCCTTCGCCGCCGGCGGCGCTGGAAGGCCTGACGATCCCGCAGACCTCGCTGCCTGGCTGGAAGTTCGACCCGGGCCGGGCGCGCCAGACCCTGCTCGATCACTTCGGCGTCAGTTCGCTGGCCGGCTTCGGGTTGGAGGGGGCCTCGCTCGCGGTAGCGGCCTGTGGCGCGATCCTGCACTATCTCAAAGACACGCAGCCCGGCGCGCTCGGCCTGCTCACCCACCTCAACCTGTACACGCTCGATGAGTTCATGACGCTTGACCCGGCCACGCGCCGCAACCTCGAATTGACCGAGACCCTGCGCGGCGGACAGGTGAAAGGCTCGCTGCTCGGCGTGCTGGACGCCACTGTGACGGCCATGGGGGCGCGCCTGCTGCGGCGCTGGGTGCAGCAGCCTTTGCTCGAGGTGGCTCGTATTCAGGAACGGCTCGACCACGTGGCCGCTTTTCATGCCAACGGCATGCTGCGCGCCGAAACCCGCGCCGCCCTCAAGCCATTGCACGACCTGGAGCGACTGACCAATCGCATCCTGGGCGGCGTCGCCAATCCCCGTGACCTGGCCGCGCTGCGCGAGACGCTGACGGCGTTGCCCGCACTCAAGGAACGACTGATGGCGGAGGACCCCACGCTTCAGTCATTAGCCGGCTGTCTCGATCCTTGCCCGGAAGTCTTGTCTCTACTCCAGGCTGCCCTGGCCGATGAGCCGCCCGCTGTGCTGGGCAAGCCGGGCCTCATCCGCGCCGGCTACTCGGCGGAACTGGATGGCGTGATCAACGCCTCACAGCACGCGCGCGAGTGGATCGCCGGCCTGGAGAAGGCCGAGAAAGAACGCACCGGCCTCAAACACCTCAAGGTCGGCTACAACAAGGTCTTTGGTTACTATATCGAAATCAGCCGCGGCGATAGCGCACGCGCGCCGGACAACTACCTGCGCAAGCAGACCCTGGTCAACGCCGAGCGTTTCATCACGCCGGAACTCAAAGAATATGAAACGCTGGTGCTCAACGCCGAGGAGCGCAGCCTTGAGATCGAGACGCGGCTGTTCAAGGAGCTGTGTCAGCAGATCGGCGCGCAGGCGGCCCGGCTGCTGCTCACGGCCCGCACTCTGGCGCAGCTCGATGTGTTCGCAGCGCTGGCGGAGGTGGCTGCGCGCTATGATTACGTCCGGCCTACCCTTACCACCGAAAGCGTGCTGGCGATCCGCGATGGGCGGCACCCGGTGGTCGAGCAATTCCTGGAGCGCGGCGCGCGCTTTGTGCCCAACGACATCATCTTCGAGCCCGGTGAGTGTGTGCGCGTCATCACCGGCCCCAACATGAGCGGCAAGTCTACCTATTTGCGGCAGGCGGCGCTGATCACGCTGATGGCCCAGATCGGCAGCTTTGTGCCGTGTACTGCAGCGACGATCGGCGTCGTGGATCGCATCTTCACGCGCATCGGCGCGCAGGACGAGATTCACGCCGGCCAGTCCACCTTCATGGTGGAGATGGTGGAGACGGCCAATATCCTGCATCACGCCACCGCGCGCAGCCTGCTCGTGTTGGACGAGATCGGGCGCGGCACCAGCACTTACGACGGGCTATCGCTGGCCTGGGCCATCGTCGAGCACATCCACAATCACCCGCGCCTCAAGGCCAAGACATTGTTCGCCACGCACTACCATGAGTTGACCGACCTGGCCAGCGTCCTGCCCGGCGTGCGTAACTACAACGTCGCCGTCAGCGAGGAAGGCGATCATGTCGTTTTTCTGCACCGCATTGTGCCGGGTGGGGCGGATCGGTCGTACGGCATCCACGTCGCGCAGCTGGCTGGCCTGCCGAAGTCGCTGATCGCGCGGGCGCAGGAGATCATGGCTCAGCTGGAGGCCTCCGGCGGGCGCGCCGTCCGGTTGGACACCGCGCCGGCGGCGCAGCTGGCGCTCTTTCCCGAATCCAGCCCACTTCTCAGCGAACTGGCCGCGCTCGATTTGAACGCGCTGACACCGTTGGAGGCGCTCAGTAAGTTATTCGAGTGGCAGGCCCGATTTGGTAAGGCGGCGTAGCACGACGGGGAGCGGCTGTCAGGTGTACAGCACTTCGAAGGCTTCCACGCCCTGTGACCGGCCGCGCACCTCCAGCATCCCAATCGAGTTGAGTTGGAAGCCGGCGCTGGCAGTGACCGTGTTGATGCACTGGGCGGTGAGGGGGCCGACCACGACCTTGTTGGGCCGGGCATGGAGCTGCAGGCGCTGGGCCAGGTTGACGGCGTCGCCCAGCACGGTGAACTCCACGCGTTCGTCGTTGCCGACGTAGCCGGCGATGGCCGTGCCGGTGTTGATGCCGATGCCCATCTCGATCTGCTCGCCTTCGGTCTGGTTGATCGCTTTCAGCCGGTGGAGCATATCGAACGCGGCGCGCACGGCGCGTTCTTCGGGGTCCATCTGCTGCCCGGTGACGCCGAACACCGCCATCACCCCGTCGCCGAGATATTTGTTGAGCAGGCCGTTGTAGGTGAAGACGGCGTCGGTCATCTGCTGGTAATAGCGGCTGAGGATTTCGCTGAAGCGCCGCGCGCCCAGCCGCTCGGCCAACCCAGTCGAATCACTGATGTCGGCGAAGACGACGGTCACAGTCTTCTCGGCCAGCGGCGGCAATGAGCCGCTTTGCAGGTAATTTTGCAGCAGGTACTCGGCCTCCGGCGGGGAGAGGAAACGTTGCAGCAGCTGGCGGATGCGTTGTTCTTTACGTACATGTTCCAGCAGGCGGGTGCGCTGGATCGTCAGCGCCGCCTGGTGGCTGATGGCAACGGCAAGCTGTAAATCGCTCTGGTCGAAAGGCCGGGCCAGCGGCCGGGTCTTGTACACGTAGACGAGAGCGACCACTTTTTCGCCGCTCATCACCGGCACGCACATGGCCGTGCGGATGCGCATGAGCAGCGTGCTCTTGCCCAGGTGCGGGTCGGCCTGGGCGTCGGGGATGATGACCGCCGAGCGCTGGTCGAGCGCCATGCGCGCAACAGAGACCGGGAAGCCCAGATCGTGCAGCATGTTGAAGCGCTCGGAGAGGATCACCTGACATTTATCTGCGCCCATCGCCACGCGCATCAGGTCGGAGACCTCGCGCAGCGCCGTGTCCAGGTCAATGACCGTATTCAGGCGGCCGGCGACCTCGTAGAGCAGGACGGCATGGTGGTCGAGCGATTCGAGCAGCAGATCACGGGTGAGGGGCTGGGTGCCGGGCAGGGGGCTGGGCGGGGCGAGGGCAGGATCGGTGTTGCGGCGGGAAAACGTGAGGATGTGCTGCCCGATGCGCACCTGGTCTTCCGGCCCCACGCGGCGCGGCTGCACCAGGCGTTCGCGGTTGACGTAGGTGCCGTTTGTGCTGCCCAGGTCGGTGATCGTGACGGCGCTGCTGCTGGGCTCGAAGTACAGCTCGGCATGGGCGCGCGAGGCGGATTCATCCGGCAGCGGGATGTCACTATCGGATTTGCGTCCGATGATCATCTTGCCGGACTTGAGCGTATACTCGCGAGGCTCGCCTTTCGGCGAGCGTACAGTTACGACCCACATAAACGTCCTTTGAGTCCCTCCAACGGATTTTACCTCGGGTTAGGGGGACGCCTTTCGGAAGAGTTTGTTGGGTTCAGTTGGAGCAGCATGATCTTTGGGGCTTGGCTCGTTTCCGTCGGGCGCGGTGCGTTGCAAGAGGCGTTCCCGGCTGGTAAGCCAGTCCACGGCGCGGCGGGCGAAAGAGCGAGCCGGTTCAAAGGTCAGGCGTTCGGGCGCTGCGGCTAAAGGCGTCCACTCGTGCTCGAATGTCAGTTGATCCTGGAGCGCGTCGTCGTGGGCGGGCGCCTCGTCACGGACCTCATCCGTCAGTTCCATCAGAAAATAGGTTTCGTCGCGTGTCACGACCCGGTCGGGCAGGGTGAATGTGACGCGCTCGGTGCCCAGGTCCGCCAACACGCGCAAGTGGATGTAGCCGGTCTCCTCGCGCGTCTCACGCAGCGCGGCTGCTTCCAGCGTTTCGCCCGGCTCGACATGCCCCTTGGGGAAGGGCCGTATGCCGAAAATTGTGTAATTCGGCCTGTAGGCGCGGGTCTGAGAGCCGCGCCTACGAAATTACACACAAATCGGCAAACCGCCCTGGGGAAGACACGCTCGTCCTTGGCGGCCTTTTTCAAAATTAGCACGTCGTGGCCGCGTACGACGATGCCTCCAGCCGCCCGGTAAAAAACATGGTGCATGGCGGCGGAGTATACCGCAAACTTAGACGCTGGGTCGTTTCAGCTCGAACACCCGGCCAAGCGTTGCGTACTCGTCGCCGCTCAGGCGGCCTACCGGCTTGAGCAGGGTCGCGTCAACGGTGCCGTTGGGGCGCAACAGGCCGTCTTGCAGGTGGAAGCGCACCACGCGACCCAGCACCATCGTGTAGGTGGTGTCGTTCACCGGCACAATCTGCGTGACCTTGCACTCCAGGGCGACTTTGGCCTCGGCCACGCGCGGGGGGCGCACGTCTTCGCTCGGCGCGGTGTGTAGGCCGGCTTTCTCGAACTCGCTCACGCCGTACTCCCAATCGCCGGAGGTTGTGTTCATCGCCTCGGCCAGCGCCTCGTCCACCAGGTTGATGACGAATTCGCCGGTGGCTTCGATGTTGCGCAGCGTGTCCTTGGGGATGCGGCCGGCCACAGCGCGTCGTTTGCCCACCGAGAGCATTACCGTTGGCGGGTGATCGCCGACGGCGTTGAAGAACGAGAACGGCGCCAAATTCAAGGCGCCCTCGGCGCTCACCGTGGATGCCCAGCCGATGGGGCGCGGGACGACGACGCTGGTGAGCAGGCGATAGGCGTCGCGGGGCGGCAGGTTTTGGGGAGAGAGGGAGAGCATGTTGAATTGATCGCCGAGCGGCGGCGCTCAGCCGTCCTCGGTCCGCCCGAGAAGATCGCGCACAAAACGGATCTCATCGTCGTTGACGGTATGGCCCAGGCCGGGATAGAGGCGCAGAGTGACGTCGCCGCCCAGGTCTTTCAGCAGGATGGCGCTGCGCTCGACGCGGTCACGAGGGATATGAAAGTCCGCCTCGCTGCATCCGAGAAAGACGGGTGTGCCGGCCAGTGAGCCGGAGTACGTGCGCGGCCGGTCGCCGTTTTCGATCAGCGCGCCGCTCAGACCGACCAATCCGCCATATCGCTGCGGGTGGCGTGCGGCGTACTCCAGCGCCAGGCAAGCGCCCTGGGAAAAGCCGAGCAGGAAGGTACGCTCGGGCGGAATCCCGGCCAGGCCGATGTGCTCGACGATGGCCGCAACTTTTTCCAGCGCGGAGGTCAGCCATGGCTCATTCGCAGCGACCGGAGCCATGAAGCGCTGCGGATACCAGGTGTTATCGGCGGCCTGCGGCGCGAGATAGGCGATGTCCGGCTGGCGGAACTCGCCGGCGAAGGCTAGGATGCTCTCGGCGTCCGCCCCACGTCCGTGCAGCATGATCATAGCCGCGCGCGCTTCTTCCAGCGCTTTCCCGGCGGCATAGACGGGCTGTCGATCGTGGATGGGGGGTTTCATACTGGGTGAGAAGGTGAACGGGTGATGGCCCACGCCGTTGATGATTCAAAGGGTGATGGGCTTGAGCGCGCGCTCGATGTCGCGGCGATGCGGCTCCAGCCAGGGCGGCAGTTGCAGTCCGCGCCCGAGGTGGGCCACGTCCTCATCCACCGTGAAACCCGGCCCAACGGTGGCCAGCTCCACAATGTGGTCGTCCGGGTCGTTGGTGTAGATGCTCTTGAAGTAGACACGGTCCATCACCGGCGAGACGCGCAGGTACGCGCGCACCAGCTTCTCGCGCCACTCTAGCTGAGTCGCTTCATCAGCGACGGCCAGCGCGAAGTGATGAGTCTGGCCCGTGCCCATCTGCGCGCGGCGCACCTTCTTCGGGTCGCGCTCGAAGTAAGTGAGGAGCGTGCCGGGCCGCCCGTCGCCGACGCCGAAGTACCAGTGCGCGGAGGTCGGGTCGTCGAAGTTGCTCGTCATCTTTACCTTGCGCATTCCCAGCAGCCCGCTGAAGAAGGCCTCGGTGCGCCGGATGTCGGCGGCGATGGCGGTGATATGGTGCATCCCCTGTTTCAGCGCCATGTCCGGCGTGATGGCGGGCACCGGCTCCGGCCACGTCGTCGCCGCGATCCTCGCTTCGTCGCGGTTGTTGATGACCATCTCCTCCGGCGGGTCTCTGTGCGTGGTGCCGAGCGCCTCGGGCGCTTCGTCCACCGTCCAGCCCGGGCCGTTGGTGGCGATCTCGAGGATCACGCCGTCCGGGTCCTGGAAGTAGATGGACTTGAAATAGTGACGGTCGAGCGGGCCGGTGACCGGCAGGCCGAGGTCGGTCAGGCGGCGCTTCCACTTGAGCAGGCCGTCGTAGTCGCTCACTGCCAGTGCGAAGTGGTGCGTGCCGCCGACGCCCCAGCGCCCGCGCGGCGCCTCCGGCCACTCGAAGAAAGTGACGGCCGAGCCGGGGCTGCCGACTTCGTCGCCAAAGTACAGGTGGTAGCTGTCCGGCGCGTCGAAGTTCACAGTCTTCTTGACAAAGCGTAGGCCGAGCGTCTTGGTGTAAAAATCAACCGTGCGCTGCGCGTCTTTGCAAACCAGGGTGATGTGGTGGAGGCCGAGGATGGACATAAGGGTTCTGGGTTGCGTAGTGTGTGGTGCATTATTTGTATCGTGCTTTGTCAGCGCGCGGGCTGCGGCGGCGTGGCCGGTTTTTGGATTGGCAGGCGGTATAGGTTGAGGCCGAGCGTGATGGTGAGCACGGTGAGCAAACCCGCCGTGCCCATGGCGATGTTC
>JBBIQY010000034.1:0-36257 GCA_037442085.1 Anaerolineae bacterium | reverse complement strand
TCGTTTGTTAAAGTTCTGGTAAACTGCTTGCCGGAACTGCTTCAGTTGTGTGGCATGTTCGTCGCTGTTCATGCCCCCAATTTGAAGCAGTTCCCCCACTTTTTGTCAAATTTTGTCAAAAGTCCAAATTACCGTACCCTGAGACACCGTCAGCAGAGTCGCAAGGGTTCCGGCTCCTTTGCGCCTTTGGCGCTGAGCGCCCGGCTTTGAAGATGGCCTCAGTGCCGGAAGTAGCCGCGTTGCAGGGGCCGGGCTTCATCGAGGGTGATGAAGGCCGCCGGGTCGGTCTGCTCGACCAAAGCGCGTACTCTGGCGATGTGCTTGCGCTCGATGATGGCATTGACGACGGTCACTGTGCCATCCTTGCCCTGCGCCGTGAACTCCGTGGCGGCGTGACCGGCGGCGCGTAAGGCCTCGGCCACTGCCAGGCCGCGCGCCGGCGAGTAGATGCGGAACATTGCGTAGCCGATCGCCAACCGCTCTTCGGCGACCATGCCGACGATGATGCCCGCGCCAAAACCCAGTGCATAACCGGCCACCGTCCAGGCGCTCAGTTCGCCGCGCAGCACCGTGCTGACAGCCAGGATGAAGACCGTTGCCTGGATCGCGCCGATCCCGCCGGCCAGCAGCTTGCGCCCGCGCATTACAAAGAGCATGCGAAGAGTGTCAAGCGACATGTCGGTCACGCGCATGGCGAAGACGAACAGGGCCGGGAGGAGAGCATCGGTAAGCATGGTGGACGGGTGGGCCGATTTCAGAGAGACCGGTGAGCGCTTGCGCCATGCGGTCGAACGCCATGCGTTCGCGGACGCTCACGGACGGGGATTGTCGAGAGCCGCGGAAGGTTACTTGCGCCCGTTGCCGCTCACAACCAGCGGGGTCGGCTCGGTCAGGTACATCTCTTCGAGGTACTGCTTGACCATGCGGCGTGTGCTGAACTGCGGGGCGAGCGTGGAGATGCTTTCCTTGATCTTGCGGATCCAGCCGGCGGATATGGTATTCTGCCGATCCTCGTAATATAGCGGCACGATCTGATTCTCCAGCACATCGTACAGGCTGGCAGCGTCCTTGGCGTCCTGCGCGTTGTGATCGGCCAGCTCGGTCTCGTCGCCGATGGCCCAGCCGTTGTCGCCGTTGTAGCCCTCCTGCCACCAGCCGTCCAGCACCGAGAAATTGATGACGCCGTTGAGGGCGGCTTTCATACCGGAGGTGCCGGAGGCCTCCAGCGGGCGGCGCGGGTTGTTCAGCCAAACGTCCACGCCCTGCACCAGGTAACGCGCCAGGTTGATGTCGTAGTCCTCGAGGAAGGCGATCCGGCCCGCGAACTCGGCGCGCTTCAGCTGTCGGTACACTTCCTGGATGATCCTCTTGCCGGGGTCGTCCATCGGGTGAGATTTGCCGGCGAAGATGATTTGCACCGGCATGTGCGGGTTGTTGACGATGCGCAGCAGGCGGTCCGGGTCGCGCATGATGAGCGAGCCGCGCTTGTAGGTGGAGAAACGACGCGCAAAACCGAGGGTGAGCTTATAGGGATCGAGCAGTGTGCCGGAGGCCACAATCTGAATGGGATGACGCCCGAGCGCCAGCCACTGGCTGCGCGCCCGGTCGCGGATGTAGGCCATGAGCTTACGCTTGAGATGCAGGCGTGTGGCGCGGATCTCGGCGTCGGGCACGGCCAGCAGCGCCTGCCAGGTCTCCGGGTCATCCAGGTGCTCCATCCAGTCCGGGCCGAGGTAACGGTCGTACAACACGCGCATGCTGCGGGCCAGCCAGGTGCCGGTGTGCACGCCGTTGGTGATGGAGCCGATCGGCACTCGCTCGACGGGTGTGCCCGGGAAGAGGAACTGCCACATGCGCCGGCTGACCTGGCCGTGGAGTTCGCTGACGCCGTTGCAGGCGCGCGACATCCGAATGGCCAGCACCGACATGCCGAAGGTCTGGCCGCCGGCGTGCTGCAGCCGCGCCAGATCCACCAGGCCTTCGCGCGTCAGTCCCATCGCCGGCCAGTATTGGTGGAAGTAGCGATCCATCATCCAGTCGGGGAACTCTTCGTTGCCGGCGGGCACCGGCGTGTGGGTGGTGAAGACGGTGTTGGCCTTGACTTCGGCCATCGCCGTTTGGAAGTCCTTGCCCTGCGCCACCAGTTCGCGGATACATTCGAACGTCAGGAAGGCCGAGTGGCCTTCGTTCATATGCCAGACCTTAGGCTGCAGGTTGAGCGCGCGCAACGCCCGCACACCGCCGATGCCCAGCACGATCTCCTGGCAGATGCGCGTGTCTTTGTCGCCGCCGTACAGGCGCGCGGTCAGGTCGCGGTCTTCGGGTGCGTTCTGCGGCACGTCGCTGTCGAGCAGGATCAGCGGGACGCGCCCCACCTGGATGCGCCACAACTGCGTCCAGAGCCGGCGTTCGGGCAACTCTACCGACACCATCAGCGGCTCGCCGTCCTCCGTGTGCAGCGGCAGGATTGGCAGGTCGTCGAAGGAGTAACGTACGTAACCGGCCTCCTGCCAGCCATCCTCGGTGATCCGCTGTGAGAAGTACCCCTGGTTGTAGTACAGGCCGACGCCGATAAACGGCAGGCCCAGGTCGGAAGCTTCTTTGGCGTGGTCGCCGGAGAGGATCCCCAGGCCGCCAGAATAGGTCGGGAAGGTTTCGTGCAGACCGAATTCGGTGGAGAAATAAGCGATCAGATGGTCATGTAGATTCGGGTACGTGCGGTCGAACCAGGTCTGGTCGTTACGCATGTAGGCGTCGAACTCGCCCATGACCTTGTCGTAGAGTTGCAGGAAATAGGGGTCCTGCAAGGCTGCGTTCAGTTCTTTGCGTTTGACGCGGCGCAGAAACTTGACGGGGTTATGGACACACTCTTCCCACAGTTGGCGGTCAATCGCTTCGTACAATTCGATGGTGTCGGGGTTCCACGTCCACCACAAGTTGTAAGCCAGCTCGACCAGCCGGTTGATACGTTTGGGTAAGCTGACGCCGCCCAGCAAAGCAGCCGGCGTGCCTGAAGCGCGATCGAGAGCAAACACAGAAGTCTCTCCTCCCATCGGGAAATATCCCGATCATTAACGCGCAGACTATACCACACGCCCGTGTGACCGGTAAATCGGGAACCGTGGACAGAGTGTTAAGAACCTATCTCTAAACCGAGGGCCTGGCGAAGGTGTTGCCTTCGCCAGACCTGAATCAACCCGCCGAAACGCAAAGCGGGCCAGGCGTCGGCCTGACCCGCTCCATGGGCAGCAGTTGATTCGTTCAGGCGCGAGGGGCAGGGGTGGGCTGGGCCATCAGATCGTCGTAGATGGAGGTCTCGGGTTGAGTCACTTGGTTAGTGAGCGAATCCAATTCCGGGTTCGTCAGTTGCCGCGCGTGGTCGGCATCCTGGCGCGCCAGTACCAGTTTTTCAACCTGGATCTGGATGTGCTGGCTCAACTCCATGGCGGCCTGTTCATAGACGGAGATGGTCTGCTCCAGCGTGCGGAGCGTGCTGCGGATGACGGACATTGCCTCCTGGCCGAGCGAGCCCGTCTCGCGCAACTCCTGCTGAAGCTCGGCCTGTCGTTCATAGGCCAATTCCAGTTGCAGCCGGGTCTCACGTTGTTCATGGCGCAGGCGTCCGAGTTCGATCTCCATCGCTTCGACGCGGTTGCGATGGTACATCACCTGAGGATGATATAAGAACCTGACGGCCATAACGCCTCCAAAATACTATCTCGCCGGACAAAGCTGCCTCACATTCCCGGATCGGAGCATGGGGAGATTGCCGGATGCGGTTGCCAAAATGGAAGACGGGAGTGCCGGCCCGGGCCTGCCTGACAGGCCAATTTTGCGCTCAGCGAGCGTGCTCGCCACAGATACTGCCGCCGTTATCTTAGCCGGTTTTAGGTGGGCGGGAGATAGGAGTTGGTTTGCGATAGTTGGCGGCGCGGTGTCAGGCGGCGCTCAGGAAGCTTTCCGGCATCTGTACGGTCACCGCCTCGCCCTGGGCACAGACCTGGCCGTTGGCCGAGAGCGTCGCCGTGACGACCACTTTACGCTCTTTGAGCTCCTTGACCCGGCCCCGGATTTCGAGCAGGACGCCGAGCGGGGTGGGGCGCAGGTAGTTGACGTGCAGGGCGGCGGTGACGAACCGAAAGCGTGGCTCGGACGAGGCAGCCTCCGGCGTCAGTCCGGCGGCGCGGATGGCGGCGGCAGAAGCAGTGCCCGTACAGTGGCAATCAATCAGCGAAGCGATCAAGCCGCCGTACACGAAGCCGGGGATGGCCGTGTGCTCCGGCCTGGGCGTGAAGACGGTCAGCGTCGTATCATCGGTCTCCCAGTAAGTTTTGATCTGCAGACCTTTTTCGTTGAGCCGCCCGCAGCCGTAACAATGGCTGAGATGATCGGGATAAAAGTCTTGAAAGGCTTTGCGATGCATGGCAGCAGTATAACTCAGTCGCAACCGGTATAATTGATGCCTATGCCCCATCTGCCCGAGCCTCAAACCTCCACGCCTGGCCCTGCACCCAAACGCCTCCAGCTATTCGTCACCTGTCTCGTTGACACGCTCTTTCCGCAAGTGGGCGAGGCGGCGGTGGAAGTGTTGGAACGGCTCGGCGTCGAAGTCCACTTCCCTGAAGCGCAGACCTGCTGCGGCCAGCCGGCCTACAATGGCGGCTTCTCCGCCGAGGCGCGCCGGGTGGCGTTGCACTTCCTCGACGTGTTCGAGCCAACTGCGCCCGACCCGATCGTTGCGCCCTCCGGCTCCTGCGCCGCGATGGTCGTCCACGCTTACCCCGAGTTGTTCAAAGACGATCCACCGAATCTGGCGCGTGCCAGGGCCGTCGCCGCCCGCACCTATGAGTTCGCGCAGTTCCTGGTGGACGTGCTCGGCGTCACCGATGTGGGCGCGCAGTTTGTGGGCCGACTGACCTACCATGCTTCCTGCCACCTGCTGCGCTTTTTACATGTGGACGATCAGCCGCGCCGTCTGTTGGCCCGGGTGCAGGGCGTAGAAGTCAGGCCGTTGCCGGGCGCCGAGGAGTGTTGCGGCTTCGGCGGCCTGTTCTCGGTGAAGTTCGGCGGCATCTCCGGCGCGATCCTCGACAAGAAGATCGAAAACATCCGCGCCGCCGGGGCCGATGTGCTGGTGGGCTGCGACTCGAGCTGCCTGATGCACATTCAGGGCGGGCTGAACCGTGAGGGCGTGGCCGTGAAGTGTTTGCATTTGGCTGAAGTGCTGGCGAATCAAAACGCGTAGCGCAAATTGCTGCGCTGACGGACGCGCCCCAATCCGCGTCTCACCCTTCCTTACTTTCCAACTAACCGGAGTCTTCGACATGACCACTGCTGTTCTCCCGCGCTCCGCCGTGGACCCTCGCTATACATGGAACGCCGAAAGCGTCTTTGCGACCGAGGCCGAGTGGGATGCGGAACTGGACCGTGTGACGGCTGAGTTGCCCGCGCTCAAGCAGTATCGGGGCCGACTGGGCGAAAGCGCGCACATGCTGGCGGAAGCATTGCGCCTGGCCCACGCCCTGCGCCGCCGCGTGAACGTGCTCGGCGCGTACGCCGCTATCGCCTATTTTGTGGACACCACCAACGCGGCCGCCGCCGCGCGTTATGGCCGCGCCCAGGGCCTCTTCGGCCAATTCGCGGCGGCCACGGCCTTCATTGAACCGGAGCTACTGTCCGTTGGTCAGGGGACGCTGCAGGCCTGGATGCAGGCCGAGCCGGCGTTAGCCATCTATGGCCAGTACGTTGCCGACCTGTTCCGCAAGCAGGCTCACGTGCGCTCCGCCGAGGTCGAAGAGGTGCTCGGGTTGTTGGCCGAGCCGTTTGCGGGCACTCAGACCACCGCCAGCCTGCTCACCGACGCCGACTTTCAGTTCAAGCCGGCGCGCGCCGCCGACGGCTCCGAACTGCCGCTCACTCAAGGGTCGCTGCACACTCTCCTGGTCGGCGCCGACCGCGAGGCGCGCCGCACTGCCTGGGAGAATTACGCCGATCAGCACCTTGCCTACAAGAACACGCTGGCCAGCAACCTGGCCACCTCGATCAAGCAAAACATTTTTGCGAGGCGTGCGCGCCGGCACGCCTCCTCGCTGGCTGCTGCCTTGTTCGAGCAGAACATCCCGGTCGAAGTCTTTCACAACCTGATCGCCGTGTTCAAGCGCAACCTGCCGACGTGGCAGCGCTACTGGCGCATCCGCCGCCGGGCGCTGGGCGTGGAGAGGCTGCATCCCTACGACATCTGGGCGCCGCTCACGGTCAACCGGCCCCGCATCCCGTATCCGCAGGCCGTCGAGTGGATTTGCGCCGGGATGGCGCCGTTGGGGGACGAGTACGTCGCCGTGCTGCGCCGGGGCTGTCTGCAAGACCGCTGGGTGGATATCTATCCCAACCAGGGCAAATTCTCCGGCGCGTTCTCGTGGGGCGCCCAGGGCACTTTCCCTTTCATCGTCATGTCGTACACCGACGACATTTTCAGCCTGAGCACGCTGGCGCACGAGCTCGGCCACTCGCTGCACTCGTATTACACCTGGCGCGAGCAGCCCGAAGTCTATGCCGGCTACTCGCTCTTCCTCGCCGAAGTGGCCTCCAATTTCAACCAGGCGCTGGTGCGCGCTCATCTGCTCCAGACCAACACCGACCGCGATTTCCAGATCAGCGTTCTGGAGGAGGCGCTCGACAACTTCCACCGCTACTTCTTCATCATGCCTACCCTGGCGCGGTTTGAGTTGGAAACTCATGAACGGATCGAACGTGGGCAGGGCCTGACCGCTGAGACCATGATCGGCCTGATGGCTGACTTGTTCGACGAGGCCTATGGCGGCGAGATGCATGTGGACCGTGAGCGCGTGGGTATCACCTGGGCCACCTTCAGCCATCTTTACACCGATTACTACGTCTATCAGTATGCAACCGGCCTCTCCGGCGCCAACGCGCTGGCGCAGCGCATCCTCTCCGGCGTGCCCGGCGCGGCGGAGGCCTACCTCGGCTTCCTGAAAGCCGGCAGTTCGCGTTACCCCCTCGATGTGCTCAAGAATGCAGGCGTGGATCTGAGCACGCCGGCGCCGGTGGAGGCCGCCTTCGGCGTGCTGGCTGGCCTGGTGGATCGGTTGGAAAAACTGGTAGGCTGAAGCCTCAGGGCGTCACGGCGCGCTCGTACACGGCCTGTGCCCAGACCAGCATCTGCTGTTGCTCGGCTTCGGTCGGCTGGCCGCTGCCGCTGCCGTTCATTTCCAGCGACATGAACAGCGCCTCTGCCGTGGCGGGGTCGCCGATAGTGATGACCACCGCGCCGTAACGCACCGCCCACTGTTGAAGCTGCAGGCGCTCGGCGTCGCTCAGGCGCATGACCGACGGATCGGCGTTGCAGACGCCCGCCTGCAATTCGCCGCCGGTCGAGGCGGTGAGCACCTCACAAAGACCGGCCGCTTCGTTGGACCGATGCCAGATCAGTAAAACGCCGTCGCCCACAGGATTATTCGCTGCCGGGGCGGCAGCCCCGGCCGGTGCCGCCGATGGCGCGGTCGGAGCAGCGCCGCTCTCCGCTGAACAGGCGACGATCAAAGCTACAATCAGGAAAGGAAACATTACGCGCCACATGTTCGATATGCCTCAACTTTACCAGAGCCGGCTCAACCTACGCCATGGCTGAACTGAACCTGGTTTATCGCTCCCGCCTGCCGGATGCAGAATCTGTGCCACCGGCGGTAGTGATGGTGCACGGCTGGCTAGGCAATGAGAACGTGATGTGGGCCTTCGAGCAGGCGCTGCCGTCGGGGGCCGCCGTCTTCAGCCCGCGCGCCCCGTTCGAAGCGGAGGGCGGTTACGGCTGGTGGGTAGATCAAGATGACGCAACCGGCCTGCGCCACGGCCTGGCTGCGTTGCGCGAGTTCGTCTCGGCCTTGCCGCGTGCTCACGCCGTTGACCCGGCGCGTCTCGTGTTGTTGGGCTTCAGCCAGGGGGCGGCGGTCAGCGCCGCGTTGCTGCTGTCCGATCCGGGGCTGATACGCGGCGCGGCGCTACTGGCGGGCTTTTTGCCGGAGGTCGCGCACGGCTGGGCCGCGCCCGGCCTGCTGGCCGGCAAGCGCGTCTTCATCACGCATGGCCTGAAGGATGAGATCGTGCCGGTGGCCGAGGCCCGCCGCGTGCGCGAGCTTCTCCGTGGCGCCGGCGCCGACGTGACCTACAGCGAATATCCTGTGGCGCACAAACTCAGCCCGTCCGGCCTGCGCGAACTGCGGCGCTGGGTGACGGCGACCGTAGCAAATTCATCCATCTGATTCGTTCAACTCGTGGCAGAATCCTGCGACATGGCGAACTCGCCCCTCACCTTCCATGACCGCATTGACCTGGCACTGAGCAATCCGGTCTTGCAAGTGGCGCTGGATCGCAATGCGGCGCGCCGCATCCCCGCCCGCCACCAGAGCTTTGCTGAGTTGCCGCACGCCGAGGCGGTGCGCGACCGGGGCCGCGCCATCCGCCTCGAGACGCTCTCCCGCTTCGATCACTACCTGACTCAGTTCACTGAGAACGTCGCTCAGAACGGTGGCTACGTCCACTGGGCCGTCACCGCCGAAGACGCGCGCCGCCTCATCCTCGACATCATCCGCCGCGCGCTCCCCTCTCCCCAGCGGGGAGGGGGCGTCATCGCCAAGTCGAAGTCCATGGTCAGCGAGGAGATTCACCTCAATGTTGCCCTGGAGGCCGAAGGCTGGCGCGTGGTGGAGACCGACCTGGGCGAGTGGATTGTGCAACTGCGCGGCGAGCCGCCGGCACATATCATCACGCCCGCCGTCCACCTGCGGCGCGAGGAAGTCTCCGCGCTGTTCCAGGAGCGCTTTGGCATGGAGCCGACCCTGGAGGTGGAGAAGATGACGGCCCTGGCGCAGCGTGAACTGCGGCAAGTCTACTATCAGGCGGATGTGGGAATCACCGGCGTCAACTTTGGCGTGGCCGAATGCGGCGCGATTGCGATTGTGACGAACGAGGGCAACGCCGACTTGAGTAAAGACGTGCCGCGCGTTCATATTGCGCTGATGGGGATCGAGCGGCTGGTGCCGACGCTGGCCGACCTGGAGGTGATGCTGCGCCTGCTGCCGCGCTCGGCCACCGCGCAGAAGCTGACCAGCTATGTCTCCCTCGTCAGCGGGCCGCGCCGGGCCGATGAACCCGATGGCCCTGAGGAATTCCACGTGGTGCTGGTGGACAACGGCCGCTCGCGTGTGTTGGGCACTGAGCTGGCCGAGAGCCTGCTGTGCATTCGCTGCGGCGCGTGCTTCAACATCTGCCCGGTCTTTCGCGAGTTGGGCGGCCACGCCTACGGCACGCCCTATGGCGGCCCCATCGGCTCGCTGGTCTCGCCGGCGTTGTTCGGCTCGGAGTTCAACGAGTTAGCGCATGCCAGCACGCTCTGTGGCGCATGCCGCGACATCTGCCCGGTGAGCATTGACATCCCCGCCATGCTGCTCGCCGTGCGCCGGCAATCGGTGCGGGCGAAGCAGGCGCCCTGGTGGTTGTCGGCCGGCCTAAAGGCCTGGGCCGCGGCGATGAGTTCGCCGGCGCTGTACGAGACCGGCCAGCTCTTCGCCGCGCTGGGCAGCGGCTTGATTGCAAAGGACGGCTGGATTCACAAGCTGCCGCCGCCGCTCGATGCCTGGACGAACCGCCGCGATTTTCCCGCTTTCGCCAGGGACACGTTCCGTATGCGCTGGCGCCGGCGCAGTGCGGCGGCCACACGGCGATCGCCATAAGTCGGCAACTGCCTGGCCACGTCAGGGATGACTGTCTGGAGCGTCTCGTCGTCAGAACGCTGTTATACTTTTCAGACAAAGACGTGAACGCGCGTGAACGTGGTGGAAGATAACCCTGCCAGCCCGATACGGCAGCTTTTCTTCAGGTTCGACGACCATGGCGATGAAAATCAACATTCTGGGTGGCGGCCCGGCCGGGCTGTACTTTGCCCTGCTCATGAAGAAACAGGATCCGGCCCACACCATCACCGTCGTCGAGCGCGACGGCCCCAACGACACGTTCGGCTGGGGCATCGTCTTTTCGGAGACCACGCTCGACAACTTCGCGACGCAGGACCGCGAGACCTATGAACAATTCATCCGCGCCGGGCAGATGCGCAACGACGTCGTCGTCCATCACAAAGGCGAAGTCGTCAAGGTGGGCGGCAACCCGATCGCGGGCGTGGCGCGGCTCACCTGGCTGCAAATCCTGCATGCGCGCTGCCGCGAGCTGGGCGTGGTGTTGAAGTTCCACACCAACGTTACGGATGTCGCCGACTGGCTCGATTGCGATCTGCTCGTCGGGGCCGATGGCGCGAACAGCCTGGTGCGGAAAACGTACGAAGCCTTCTTTCTGCCGTCCATCGAAATCCGGCAGAACAAGTATGTCTGGCTTGGCACTGAGCAGCCGTTCGACGGCTTGACGATGATGTTCCGGCAGGCCGAGGCCGGGCTGTTCATCGCCCATGCTTACCGCTTCAGCGAGACACACAGCACCTTCGTCGTCGAGTGCCCGCCGGAGACGTGGCTGCGCGCGGGCTTCGAGGCGCTGAACGCCGATGAGACCGTCGCGTACCTGGCGGACGTTTTCAAGGCCGAGCTGGGCGGATGCCGCCTGCTGCACAACAACTTCCTGCGCTGGCTCAACTTCCCGCTGATCAAGAACCGGCGCTGGTATCACCGCCTCTCCCGAGGCCCGCACGTCACGCTGCTCGGCGACGCGCTGCACACCGCCCACTTCTCCATCGGCTCGGGGACCAAGCTGGCGATGGAAGATTCGATCGCGCTGGCCGATTGCTTTGCGCGCTGCGGCGCGGTAGAACGGGCGCTGCCCGAATTCCAGCGTGTGCGCAAGCCGGTGGTCGAGCGCTTCCAGACTGCAGCGCTGCGCAGCCTGACGTGGCTCGAAAACGTGCACGACTACCTGCACTTCGACCCGCTGCCCTTCACCTTCAAACTGATGACGCGCAGCCAGCGCGTCAGCCTGGCGCGCCTCCGCCGCGCCGACCCCGACTTCGCTGCACGCTACGAGGCCTGGCGCAAGGCGCAACCCCAATCCGGCCCCATCCCGGATGAGTTCCTGTATCTCTTCCAGAAGAAGACCTTTGCCCACCTGGCCACCCTCATGCCCGACGGCACGCCGCATGTGACCAGTGTGTACGTGGATTACGACGGCAAGCACATCCTCATCAACTCGGCGCGCGGACGGCTGAAGGACAAAAACATGGAACAACGGCGGCACGTCGCCGTTGAGATCACCGACCCGGACAATTCGGATCGCTACGTGCTCGTCCGCGGGCCGGTCGTCGAGATCACCGAGGAGGGCGCGGACGAGCACCTGAACAAACTGGCGCAGCGCTACCTCGACAAGGACGTCTACCCGCCGAGCATGCGCTTCGAGGGCGAGGTGCGCCGGATTTACAAAATCGAGCCGAAGCATGTGACGGTATGGAGCCCGTTCGGATGAGCCGGGTCGCCTGGGTCACGGGTGCGGGCAGGGGGATCGGCGCGGCGATTGCGCGGGCGCTGGGGAGGGAGGGCCTGCGGGTCGCCGTCTCTGCGCGCACCGTTGCCGACATCGAACGCGTGGCCGAGGCGGTGCAGGCGGCAGGCGGCGCGGCGCTGGCCGTGCCCTGTGACGTCACCGCGCCCGGCTCGATTGAGGCGGCAATCGCCCGCATTCGCGAGTCGTTCGGCCCGATCACGGTGCTGGTCAACAACGCCGGGGCCGCCGGCTCGCACAAGTTCCTCGGCCATGACGATGCTCTGTGGCACCGTCTGCTCGACGTCAACCTGAACTCGGTCTACTATGTGACCAAAGCCGTCGTCCCGATGATGGTGGAGGCGCATTGGGGACGCATCATCAACATCGCCTCCATCGCGGCCAAGGTGGGCGCGAAGTACATCGCCGCGTATACGGCCTCCAAGCACGGTGTGCTCGGCCTGACGCGCGCCCTCGCGCTGGAGCTGGTCGCCCACCAGATCACCGTCAATGCCGTCTGCCCCGGATATGTGGATACCCCCATGACCGACCGCAGCGTGGCCAACATCGCCGCCCTCACGCACCGGGACGAGGCCGAGGCGCGCGCCAGCCTCAGCCGGCTCAGCCCTCAGAATCGGCTCATCACGCCGGAAGAGGTGGCCCACGTCGTCCGGCTGCTGGTGGCCGAGGAAGCGCGCGGGATTACGGGGCAGGCGATCAACGTGGACGGCGGCGCCGTCATGTTCTGAAGGCGTCCTGTCCGTACCCGAGCGGAGCCAGCAGCATGCCGTACGATTTCCTGTACTCGGTCGAAAACCACATCGCCACCATCACCCTCAACCGCCCGGAAGTGCTGAACGCGCTCACTCTCGACAGCTACGCCCAACTGCGTGACCTGTTCGAAGAGTTGCGCTACGCCGACGACGTGAAGGCCGTCATCCTCACCGGGACCGGCCGCGCCTTCTGCTCCGGCGGCGATGTGTACAAGATCATCGGGGAGGTGCTGGACCGGGACATGAAGGGGCACCTGGATTTCTGCCGGATGACCGGCCACGTGGTCCGGAACATGCGTCTGCTGCCCAAGCCCATTATCGGCGCAATCAACGGCCTGGCAGCCGGCGCGGGCGCCGTGCTCGCCCTGGCCTGCGATCTGCGGGTGATGGCCGAGGAAGCGAAGCTGGCGTTTCTCTTCACCCGCGTCGGCCTCACCGGCGCCGATATGGGCGCTGCGTTTCTGCTGCCGCGCATTGTGGGGCAGGGCCGGGCCATGGAGCTGCTCCTGCTCGGCGACGACCTCGACGCGGCCACTGCCGAGCGCTACGGCCTGGTCAATCGGCTGGCGCCCAACGATCAGGTGCTTGCCCTGGCTCGCGACTGGGCTGAGCGTTTGGCCGGCGGCCCCACTTACGCCCTCGGCATGACGAAGCTGATGGTGAATAACGAGTGGACGATGGACCTGAACGCCGCGCTCGAGGCCGAGGCTCAGGCCCAGGCCCTGATGATGATGGGCCAGGACCATCGCGCCTTCTTCGAGGCGTTCAAAGAGAAGCGACGGCCCACCTTTAGCGGGCGGTAACCGAATCGCTCCGGGCGCGTCCACCATGCCGAAATCCATCCTCAACCCCGCCACGCTCGCGCCCCCGTCCGGCTACTCCCACGGCATCATGAGCCGCGGCGGCCGGCTGCTGTTTATCGCCGGGCAG
The DNA here is from genome assembly GCA_037442085.1 of Anaerolineae bacterium. Classification (GTDB taxonomy): domain Bacteria; phylum Chloroflexota; class Anaerolineae; order Anaerolineales; family UBA6663; genus JANWXR01. The sequence continues at coordinate 23,067 of JBBIQY010000034.1, read as the reverse complement.
ACCGCGCTGAACGCTGACGGCCGGATCACACACCCGAGCGATATCGTGGGCCAGTTTCGGCAGGCGCTGGCGAATGTCCGGGAAGTGATCGTCGCCGCCGGCGGCGAGATGACGGACATCGTTCAGATGACGGTCTTCGTGACGGACAAGGCCGCCTATCAGGCCCATCTCAAATCCATCGGCGCCGTGTATCAATCCTTCCTCGGCCGGTATTACCCGGCGATGGCGTTGATCGAGGTCAAGAGTTTGTGGGACGACGAGGCGCTGGTCGAGATTATGAGCGTGGCCGTCATCGGGGATTGAGGCCGGCCCCTTGTCCAGGAAACACTGCCAAGCCTGATGCTCGGCCCGGTGAGAGGCAACATGGATTTCACCTTCACCCCTCGGCAACTGGAGATCCAGGCCCGCGTGCGCGATTTCGCCCAGAACCGGGTGGCCCCGCTGGCGCGCGAGATGGACGAGACAGGCGAGATGCCGTTGTCGCTCGTGCGCGAGCTGGGCGAGCGAGGTTTCCTGGGCGGGCCGTTGCCGGAAGCGTATGGCGGCTCCGGCTGGGATACGCTCTCGCTCGTGCTGTGTTACGAAGAGCTGGGGCGGGTGGACTCTTCGGTGCGCGGGCTGATGACCGTGCACACGAGCCTGGTCGCCCAATGCCTCCGGGCCTGGGGGACGGAGGAACAGAAACAGCGCTATCTGCCCCGGCTGGCCCGCGGCGAGTGGATCGGTTGTTACTGCCTGACCGAGCCGAACGCCGGCAGCGATGCCGCAAGCATCGAGACGACGGCAGCCGAGGACGGCGACGCCTACGTCCTCAACGGCGAGAAGATCTGGATCACCAACGGCGGCCTCGCCGATCTGGCCCTGGTGTTCGCCTCGCAGGATCGGTCGCTGAAGCACAAGGGCCTGTGCGCGTTCCTGATCGAGACGAATACGCCGGGCTTCGAGCGAGTCAGGATGCCGGGCAAGGAGCTGGGGCATCGCGCGGCGAGCCATGTTCACGTCCACCTCCGGAATTGCCGGGTGCCGCGGTCGGCGTTGCTAGGCGGGGCCGGTCAGGGCTTCAAAGTGGCGATGTCGGCGCTGGATGATGGGCGGCTGGGCGTGGCAGCAGGCGCAGTGGGAGTCGGCCAGGCCTGCGTCGAGGCCTGCGTGGATTTCGCGCGCCGGCGCAGGCAGTTTGGCCAGCGCCTGGGCGATTTCGAGATGATCCAGGCCGCGATCGCGGACATGGCTGCCGAGGTGGAAGCGGCGCGGCTGCTGGTCTATCGGGCGGCCTGGCTTAAGGAACAGGGCGGCCGGGTGACACGCGAGACGTCTATGGCGAAGCTCTTTGCCGTGGAGGCCGCCGTCCGGGCGGCGAACGAGGCGGTCCTGTTGCATGGCGGACGCGGCTATTCGAATGAGTATCCGGTCGAGCGATACTATCGGGACATCAAGGGGTTGCAGATCTATGAAGGCACTTCACACATCCAGCGCCTGGTGATTGCGCGGGACATGATCGGCAAAGACGTCGGCTGACGGGCCGACGCTGGAACATGCTGGCGCCTGCCGTGGCGCCCGGGAGGCCTACGATGAAAATTTTGCGAGGGTCGGATTTGCCATTGCACTACAACGCCGTCAACATCCTCGAGCACAACCTGGGCAGCCGGCCCGACAAGGTCGCGCTGTACACCCCCGAACGCGAGCTGACTTTCCGGCAGGTGGCGGAGGAGGTCAACCGGCTCGGGAATGCGCTCCGGCGGCTGGATGTGCGTCAGGGCGAGTACGTCGGCATTCTCTCGCTCGATTGCGCCGAGTGGGCCATCGCCTATTTCGCGGTGATGAAGATCGGCGCGATCGCGTTGGGGATGAACACGCTGCTTAAGCCGCACGAACATGCCTATGTGCTGCGCGACTGCCGCGCCCGCGCCCTGATCATCCACCAGGCGCTGCTGCCGGCGTTCAACGAAATCCGACCGCAGGTGGACTTCGTCAAACACGTCATCGTGATCGGGGGCGGTGGCGCGGAGGGCGATCGGGAGTATGCCGCGCTGATCCGGGACGAGCCGACCGAGCTGGCGGTCGCGCCCACGCATCGCGAAGACTTCTGCTCGCTCAACTACTCCAGCGGCAGCACCGGCGAGCCGAAGGGGATTTTGCATGTGCACCAGGACCTGCCCATCACCGCGCAGCTCTGGGCGGTGAACGTGCTCGGGCTGCGCGAGAGCGACCGCACGCTGGCGACGGCCAAGCTCTTCTTCACCTTTGGCACGGGTGGCAATCTGATCTTCCCGTGGTTTGTCGGGGCGAGCTGTGTGCTGATGGCCGCGCCGCCGCGCATCGTCACCAACGTCCTCGAGCACATCCAGCGCTTCCGGCCCACCATCCTGTACAACGCGCCGACGGGCTATGCGGCTATCCTGGCGAACGAGGACTTTCAGAACGGCAGGTACGACCTGTCCTCCATCCGGCTGTGCGTCTCGGCGGGCGAGTCGCTGCCTGCCTCGGTGTGGCATGCCTGGAAGGAGCGCACCGGGCTGGACATCATTGACGGTATCGGCTCAACGGAGGTGTGGCACATCTTCATCTCGAACCGGCCCGGCGATATCCGCCCCGGCAGCAGCGGCAAGCCCGTGCCCGGCTATGAGGTGAAGATCGTGGACGAAGCCGGCAACCCGGTGAAGACGGGCGAGGTCGGCAACCTGCTGGTGAAGAGCGAGACCACCGCGCTGTTTTATCTGCACCAATCCGAAAAGAGCCGCAAGACCTTCCTCGGCGAGTGGCTGTTCACCGGCGACAAATACATGGTGGACGAGGACGGCTACTACTGGCACGCCGGTCGTTCGGATGACATGCTCAAGGTGGGCGGCATCTGGGTGTCGCCGGTCGAGCTGGAGAGCACGCTCGTCAGTCATCCGGCGGTGCTTGAGGCGGCGGTAGTCGGCCAGAAGGATGCTTCGAACTTGATCAAGCCCAAGGCCTACGTGGTGCTGAAGGAGGGCCACGTCGGCAGCGAAGCGCTGCGCGATGAGTTGATCGCCTACTGCCGCGAGAAGATGGCCGATTACAAGCGCCCGCGCTGGATCGAGTTCGTGCGCGAATTGCCGAAGACGGCGACCGGCAAGATCCAGCGGTTCCGTCTGCGAGAAGGTTGAGGACTTGTCTCTGAACTTCGCCCGGGATGGCTGCTGCGGGTCTGGCGAGGGCGCTCATCCCAACCGCTTCACGACCACCATCGTCAAATCGTCGAACGGTTCGACATCGCGGACGTGGTGCTGCACGGCGGCCTCCAGCGCCGAGATGATGTTGCCGGCGGATTGCATCCGCGCCGCTTTGAGGGTCTCGATGATGCGCGGCAGACCGAACGCTTCGCCGTTCTCGTTCAGCGCGTCCGTCAGCCCGTCGGAGTACAAGAGCAGCACGTCGCCGGGCTCCATCACCACCTCGGCTTGGTGATAGTAATACTCGGCGAAGACGGCCAGCATCGCGCCCTTTAGTTTGAGCAATTGCGCCTCACCATCGGCGCGCATCAACACCGGCGGGTTGTGGCCGGCATTGGCGAAGACCAACCGCCCCGTGCCGGGCTCCCAGATCGCGTAAAAGACGGTGACGAACTGCGAGGAGCGTGCGTCTGCCAGGATCATCTCGTTGACGCGCGTCAACGTTGCGCCGGGCGAGGTGCGGTGCAGCGCCGCCGATCGCAGCAACGTGCGTGAGAGCGCCATGAATAACGCCGCCGGCACCCCTTTGTCGGAGACATCGGCGATGGCGATGCCCCAGCGTTCCACACCGTCGTTGGTCTTCAGGCTGATGAAATCGTAGAAATCGCCGCCGACCAGCCGCGCCGCCTGATAAGCCGCCGCCGTCTCCCAACCGGGCGGCTGGGGCAAATCGCGCGGCAAGAAGGTGGCCTGGATGTCGCGGCCCAGTTCCATCTCGCGCTCCAGGCGCTGCTGCTGCGCCGCCTCGTGCGCCAGCCTTTCGCTCTCCATCGCCATCGAGAGTTGGTGGGCGATGCCATTGAGGATGTTCAGCCGCCGGCCCAATTCGCCGCCGTGCTCCACCACCAACGCGCCGAACAACTCGCCGCGCGCCCACAGCGGCCAGACGCGCACAATGTCGCTGCCGAAGCCGCGCGCCAGTCGCTCCGGCAATGTGCACACCAGCCGGGATTGTGTCGTCGGCGTCAGCGGGTCAATCTCCAGCTCCGCCGCCGTCGCCGTCAGCTCGGCCATGTCGCAGGTGAAGCCCACGCAGCGGCCCGGACGGAACACCTCCTGGTCCGACAGCCAGCGGTAGATGGCGACGCGCTCCAGGCCGACGAGCATGGGCGTCAGGCGGGCGACCGTCTCCAGAGCATCCTCCAGCGTCGGCTGGCCGGCCACGGCCTCGGCGACTTGCAACAGTGCAGCGTTGACCCAGGCTTCCTCCTGCCGCGCCTGGTCGAGCAGGGCGCTCTCCAGCGCCAGCGCCGCCTGGTTGGCGATGCCGCCCAGTAACCGGATGTGGTGCGTGGTGAAGGTGGCTTCTTCGGGCGGCGCTTCTCCACCGCCGCCGTCCTCCAGCGGCCCCTGGCCTACCAGCAGCGCGCCCTGAATCTGTCCTTTGCCCCACAGCGGCAGCAGCAGCGCCAGGCCGGTCAGGATCGTCTGCAACAGCGCCGGCGCCGGTTCGCCCGGTTCGATGACGACCGGCTCACCCTGCGTCACCATCTCGTTCAGCCGAGGCCATTCGTTCAGATGAAGGCCGACTTCCGTGTCGGATATCGGCATGTCCGAGATGTGGTGGTAGGCGCGCAGGTAGAACACGTCGGCCTCGGCCAGGAAGACCGCGCACCACTGCACACCGACCAGAGCAGGCGTGATGCGGGCGATGGTGGCGAGCGCGTCCTCCAACTCCGGTGTTTGCGCGATGGCCTCGGCCACCTGCAGGAGCGCGGTGCTCACCCAGGCCTGCTCGCGCTGAGCGTTGAACAGGCGCGCGTTCTCCAGCGCCACCGCCGCCTGGGCCGCAAACGCCGCGATGAATTCCACATCTTCCGGCGGAAAGCTGGCCGCGCCGGCGCGGCTGACGATCAGATAGCCGAGGTGTTCATCCCGCACCACCAGTGGTGCGCCCAGGCAGGCCAGCGGTTTGGCCAGCCCCAGGCGCGCATGGTAAGCGGGGCCGGCCTCGGACGCGCTGAGGTCCAGGGTGGCCGGCGCTTCGCCGGGCGGGAAGAGCGGCAGCGTCATCGGCTCGTCGCCTTCGCTTTGGCGCAGGACGGCTTCGCGCAAAGGTGCGCTGCGCGGGCCGCCGACGGCGCGCAGGGTCAGCTCGCCGTCCTCATCCACCAGCAAGATCGAGGCGACATCGTGCACCACCACGCGCGCCAGCCCGTCCAGGATCAACTCGAATTCATCGGCCAGACCGAGCGTGGCGGTGAGGGCATTGGCGACCTCACGCAGCGTCTCGGCGAAGCGGCGACGGCGGCGCTCGGATTCGAACAGGCGCGCGTTGCGCAGGGCGATCGCCAGGGTGTCGGCCAGTGTTTGCAAAGTCTGCAAATCGTCGAGGGTGAAGGCCGCCGGCTGTTCGCTCTGCACGTCGAACACGCCGAGCAGACGGCCTGCCATCACCAGCGGCACAGCCATCTCGGCGCGCGTGTCGGCCAGGCCGGGGCCGGGCACATAATCGGGCTCGGCCTGGACATCGGCGGCCAGCACCGCCTGCTGGGTGCGGCCTACGCGCGCGATCAGGCCCGGCCCGTCGAGGGCATAGCTCAGCGGCTGGTTGCCCCAGCGCGCCTCCCACGTTTCCGAACCGGCGCGGTATTCGAGGCGATTGTCCTGCAGGAGGAAGATGCGCGCGCGGGTGTACCCGAAGCGGTCTTCGACCAGGTCGAGCACATCCTCCAGGATGACGTTCAGCTCGAGGGTCGAGACGACGGTGCGCGAGGCCTGAGCGAGGGCAGCCAGCTGCTCGGCGCGCTGTTGATCGCGTGCGTAGACCTGCGCTTCCAGCGTGGCAAAGGCAATCTGCCCGGCCAGCGACTCAAATAATGAGACGGCAGCTTCATCGAAGACCGTGTCTTGGCCCTGCGCGACGAGGACGCCCAACACCTGCTCCTCGATGAGCAGCGGCGCGGCGATCTCGGCCAGGCCGCTGGGCAGTTGCACGATCGTTTCGTCGGTGGGCAGCGGCGGCTCCGAGACGACGAGGCGCCGAGTCTGCGCGGCCTGCCCGACCGGCCCGGCCTCCAGCGACAGCTCCAGCGGTTGCCCCTTCCAGTCGGCCCGGGTGGTGGCCGCAAGCTTGAGAGTGTGGCCCTCCAGGATGAACACGCTCACCAGGTACTCGCTGAACTGTTCGCTGATCAGCTCCACGACCTGGCGATAGAAGGCCGGCAGCGGCTGGAGGACGTTGATGTGGCGCGAGACCTCGGCCAGGAGCTGCAATTGGGCGGCGCGGCGTTCGGTCTGCTCGAAGAGGCGCGCGTTCTCCAGGGCGGCGGCGGCGTTGTTGGCAATGATGGTCAGCAGGCGCAGATGTTCCTCGGAGAAGGCGGCGCGGCGGCGGCTTTGGATCGCCATCGCGCCCAGCACGCGCTCACCGGCGAGCAGCGGCACGAAAACGGCGGAGCGCGGCGGATCCGGCGAGAGGTAACGCGGCCGGGCCGGCAGGGTGTCCTGCTCGGCCTCGAAGTCGCGGATCAGCAGGTGTTGGCGCGACTCGCGCATCCAGCCGACGATGCCGAGCGAGCTTGGCGTCAGCCGCACGGTTATCGGCTGGCGTAGTTGGTTATCCTGAACCCAGATCAGCATCCGGTAGCGGTCGCCCTCGAAGACGCCCACCTGGAAGAAGGTGGTGTCCACGATCTGGCCGGCTTCCCGATAGATGAACTCGGCCAGTCGCTTTGAGTCGAGTTGGGCGTTGAGGATGTCGCGGCCCAGCGCGCCGAGGCGGGCCAGCTCGTCGAGGCGCGCTAGCATCACTGCGCGTGCGCGCCGCTGCTGCCACAGCAGGTAGCCGATGGCGGCCAGCGCCAGGGCCAGCAGGAGAAGCAAAAGCCCGACCGTTGGTTCCGGGGTCGGGCTCTGTGCCTGGGCGTGAACGACGAGGTACATAAGAACGACCCTCGCACCGCATGCCCGGTCTGTAGGCTGGCGGCCCGGGCCGGCTGGCGAGAGATCAGGCGCGCGTCACCCGTACATACTTTCGTTTGCCCACCTGGACCACCGCTTCCTGGTCGAACTCCAATCGCGCCAGTAGATCGTTCACCGGCTGGCCGTTCACGCGCACGCCGCCCTGCTCGATCAGCCGGCGCGCTTCGCCTCTCGAGGCGGCCAGCTTCTGGGTGGCGAGGAACTCCACCAGGCCGGGCGAGCCAGCCACCACGACGGTTGGCATGTCTTCCGGCAGGGCGCCCTTTTGAAAGACGGTCTTGAAATGGTCTTCCGCTGCTGCGACGGCCTCCGCGCCGTGGTAGATGGCCACGATCTCGCGCGCCAGTTCCATCTTCGTATCGCGCGGATGGCGCACGCCGGCAGCCAGCTCCTTCTCGATCGTTTCGATCTGCGCCGGCGTGTAGCGCGTCACGAGCCGGAAGTAGATGGGCATAGCGAAGTCGGGCAGGGACATGATTTTGCCGTACATGTCTTCCGGCGTGGTGTTGATGGCAATCACGTTGCCCGTGGATTTGGACATCCGCTGGACGCCGTCGGTGCCGGGCAGGATGCCGGTGATTACGCCGACCAGCGGCTTTTGCCCCAGCGCCTCCTGCAGCTTGCGCCCGGCGACGATGATGTTGAAGAGCTGGTCGGTCCCGCCCACCTGCACATCGGTCTGCATAGCGACGGCATCATAGCCCTGCATCAAGGCGTAGAAGGTCTCGTGCAGGTAGATCGGCTCGCCGGCCTCCAGCCGTTTGGCAAAATTTTCGCGCGCCAGGAATTGCTGAACGGTGAAATTCTGGCCGAGGCGGATCAGGTCGAGCAGAGAAAGCTCGGCCAGCCACTCGCCGTTGTAGCGCACCTTCGTCCGAGCCCGATCCAGGATGCGGAAGGCCTGCTCGGCGTAGGTCTTGGCATTTTCGGCGACCTGTTCCGGCGTGAGGATGGGCCGCGCCTTGTTCTTGTCCGAGGGATCTCCGACGAGCGCCGTGTAGCTGCCGATCAGAAAGGTGACCTCGTGGCCCAGATCCTGGAACTGGCGCAGCTTGCGCATGGTGATGGTGTGGCCGAGGTGCAGGTCGGTGGAGGTTGGGTCATAGCCGCAGTACACGCGCAACGGGCGGCCTTCGGCCAGCCGGTCGCGCAGCTCGCGGGCCATGTGCTGCTTCAGCGTCTCGTCGCCGTAATCTGTGCCCTGCATCAGCAGGGCCACTTGTTCATCGAGGGTCATCCGGTCTTCCACTTTGCAGAAATTTTCGACGCCCGGGCCTCATGGAGATTACAGGCTCCGCAATGGGCGACGGGCAGAATCGTTTGCGAGCGGATCAGGCTGCGATGATTGTACATCAGCTACAAGTCGGCGGCCTGCATTTCCGGTGGAACCCGTTCGTGGTCGGCGATGGGACGTTGCCTGCCGGCGGCGGGCAAGGGATATCACCCCGGCCCCTTTCGCGTATAATCTTTGCTCTACCATACGATGTTGGAGATGATATGGCCAAGAAGACAGTCACGCCCAAGCCACGCGGCGGGGCGGTCAGCGGCGCGAAGGGCAGCGGCCTGCGCCGCGCCGGCAAGATGACCGGCGCCGAGGTGCGCCAGGCCTTCCTCGATTTCTTTCATGAGCACCACCATGCCATCGTGCCGTCGTCGTCACTCGTGCCGGGCGGCGACGCCACCCTGCTGTTCACCAACGCCGGCATGGTGCAGTTCAAGGACGTGTTCCTCGGAACCGACAAGCGCCCCTACAACCGCGCCGTCACCGCGCAGAAATGCATGCGCGTTTCTGGCAAGCATAACGACCTGGAGAACGTCGGCCCCAGCCCGCGCCACCACACGTTCTTCGAGATGCTGGGCAACTTCTCGTTCGGCGATTACTTCAAGCGCGAAGCCTGCCGCTTTGCCTACGATTGCGTGACCAACGTTTACGGCATCCCGCTCGAGCGGCTGTTCTTCACCGTCCACCAGGACGATCAGGAAGCCTATGACGTGTGGACGAAGGAGATCGGCGTGCCGCCCGAGCGCGTGGCCCGGCTCGGCGACAAGACCAACTTCTGGCAGATGGCCGACGTCGGTCCGTGCGGCCCGACGGCGGAGATCCACTACGACTGGCGGCCCGAGCTGGGCGTGCCCGATGGGGAAGCGTTGAAGGTGCAGCTCGATGCCAACCCCGATGACCGGATGCTCGAGATCTGGAACCTGGTGTTCATGCAGTTCAACCAGACGCCGGACGGCAAGCGCGAGCCGCTGCCCAAGCCCGGCGTGGATACCGGCATGGGCCTGGAGCGCGTCGCCTCCATCGTGCAAGGGGTGGATAACAGCTACGACACCGATCTGTTCGCGCCGATCATGGCCCGCATTCAAGAACTGGCCGGCCACAGCGAGGCCGAGCGCCGCGCCGGGCTGGTGGCCTATCGCGTCATCGCCGACCACACGCGCGCGGCCACCTTCATGATCGGCGACGGCGTGATCCCCGGCAACACGGGCCGCAATTACGTCTGCCGCATGATCATCCGGCGAGCGGCCCGCTTCGGCAGCAAGCTCGGCTTTCAAGAGCCGTTCCTCGCCAAAGTCGCCGAGGCCGTCATCGAGCACTACGGCGACGTCTATCCGGAGATCGTCAGGCACCGGGCCAGCATCCTGCGCACGCTGACTCAGGAAGAAGAACGATTTGCCCGCACGGTGGATATGGGCGTCGCCAACCTGAGCGCGCTGCTGACCGAACTGGCCGAGCATGGACAGACGACCGTCTCCGGCCAGGATGCCTTTAATCTGTATGCGACTTACGGCCTGCCCCTGGAGATCACGCGCGACATCGCCCAGGAGCGCGGGCTGAAGGTGGACGAAGCCGGCTTCGCGGCGGCGCGCGAGGCGCATGCCGAGGCTTCCCGTTCCGAGGTCGGCCCGCTCGGCGGCGAGGATGTGAGCGTCTATCGCCCGCTGCTGCAGGAGCTGCAGGCCGAGGGCAGGCTCGGGCCGGAGGGTGTGGAGTACGATCCTTACACGCCGACCGAGTTCGAAGAGACGGTGCTGGCGCTGATCAAGGAGGGCCGGCGCGTCACCACGGCCAAGCCGGGCGACAAGGTGGAGGTGCTGCTGCCGCGCACCTGCTTCTATGTGGCTTCCGGCGGCCAGGTGGCCGATACCGGCTACATCGCCCGCTACGTCGGCGACGCCGAGGAGCCGGTCTGGGAGATTCGCGTGGACGATATGCGCCGGCCCGCCGCCGGCGTGGTGGTGCACGTGGGCGAGGTGATCAGCGGCAATCCGCGCGTGGGTGACACGGCGCTGGCCACCCTCGACGCCGATCGGCGCTGGGACATCATGCGCAATCACACGGCCACCCACCTGCTGCACTCCGAACTGCGCTACATCCTGGGCGAGCATGTGCGTCAGGCCGGCTCGCTCGTCGCGCCCGATCGGCTGCGCTTCGACTTCACCCACAACGGCATGTTGACGCAGGAGCAGCTCAACCAGGTGATGCGCTCGGTCAACGAGGCCGTGCTGGCGAACTACGCCGTCACGGTCGAGTTCATGCCGCGCGAGAAGGCGATGGCCGAGGGCGCGCTGGCGCTCTTTGGCGAGAAATACGGCGAGATGGTGCGCACCCTCAAGATCGGCGACCCGGAACCCTTCAGCTTCGAGTTGTGCGGCGGCACGCACGTGCCGGAGACCGCTGACATCGGCCCGTTCCTGATCGTCAGCGAGGAAGCGGCGGCGGCAGGCATCCGCCGCATCGAAGCCGTCACCGGCCGCGCCGCGCTCGACCTGATCCAGCAGCGGCTCGGCATCCTGGAGAATGCGGCAACTTACCTCAAGACCACCCCCGCCGAACTCGATCGCAAGGTGCTGGCTCTGCTGGAAGAGAATCAGAACGCGCACAAGGAAATCGCCCGACTGCGCCGCGAACTGGCGCAGACAGAGCTGGATGCCCTGCTGAAGCAGATGGATACGGTGAAGGAGGTGCCGGTGCTGACGGGTATGCTCTCGCACGCCGACGCCGATACGCTGCGCGAGGTGACCGACCGCTTCCGCCGACGTGTGCCCTCCGGCGTCGCCGTGCTCGGTGCGGTGATCCAGGGCCGGCCCAGCCTGATCGCCTGCGTCACCGACGACCTGGTGAAGCGCGGCCTGGACGCGAGCAAGCTGGTTAAGGCGATTGCGGCGGTGGTGGGCGGCAGCGGCGGCGGCAAGCCCACGCTGGCGCAGGCCGGCGGCAAAGACCCGGGTAAGCTCAATGAGGCGCTGGCGCAGGTCAGGGGCGCCGTTGAAACGATGCTGCCCTAGCCTTCGTCACAACGAAGCTTTATCCAGCCGAGTCGCCCCAAAAGCCAACTTGCGCTAAAGTAAGCGCCGGAGAGCTTCGAGGTGATGTCGGTTGAGAGCGAATTGCAGCGGGCCGAGGAGCTGCTGCGCGCCGGCTACAAAACTCAGGCACAGACGCGGCTGGCGCGGCTGCTCAAGCAGGATTTTCACAATGAGCAGGCCTGGTGGCTGCTGGCCCAGTCGCAGGACGATCCGCAGCGCCGCAAGGATTGCCTGGAGCGTGTGCTGGCGATCAATCCGGGCAACCAGGCCGCGCGGCAGATGCTGGCCGCGCTGACGGCGCCCACAGCCCCACCCCCGGCACCACCTTCAACGCCTGTTGCGTCCTTCAAGCCGCCGCAGTTCGCCGATTCACCCACCCGAGCCGCGCCCGAGCCGGTCAAGTTCTCCTCGCTCCTCAACCCGCTCACCGCCCCGTCCGAGCCGGAAGCTCCCGCCCGAACTGAGGCCGAAGCCGAAGAAGTCGCCGCTGACCGACTGTCCTTCTTCGAGCGCGAGCCAGAGCCGGAGCCTGCTGAATCGCAATACTCCTACCGCTACAAGAACACCTGGCAGCCGCCCGACGAAGCCGAGTCCGACGGCGCGGCCAGCCCGGAGGCGCTCGCGCCCGCCGCTCCACCTGACCCCGCCCGGGCGCGGCAGGAACTCGAGCGTGCCATCGCCCTGATCGAAAAGGGCCAGCGCGAGGAAGGTCGCGCGATTCTGGAAACGTTGGTGGAGGCCGATCCCAAGAACGAAACCGCCTGGCTGTGGCTGGCCGCCATCACGCGCGACCGGGAGATGAAGCTGGGCTATCTGGATAAAGCTCTGGCCGCCAACCCACAAAGCAAGGCGGGCCGCAAGATGCTCGCAGAAATGGGCGTGCGCGTGGAGGCCGATGGCGCCGTGGCGCGCGGCGCGGGCGTCTCGCTGCCCTGGTATGAAGTCTGGCTCACGGCCCTGACGCGCCCGAACCCGCAATCCTATGAAGTGCTGCTCGGCGATCCCGAGGTCGGCATCAGCCGCGCGCTGATTTGGGCGGCCCTGACCGGCCTGGTGGCCGGCGCGTTGGCGATTTTGGCGCAGGCGCTGATTTTCAATTCGCTGTTGGCCGGGCTGCGGCCGGCGCAACTTGGTGCGCTCGATCCGAACACCTTCACCGCGATCCTGTTTCTGTGCGGCTTGCCGGCGTTCGCGGTCAGCGCCATGCTGGGCGTGCTGCTCAGCGCCGGCTTCACGCACCTCGGCGCGCGGCTGTTCGGCGGCAATCGGCCGCTGGCCGAGCAGGTCTATCTCACGGCGGCCTACGGCTCGCCGATCTTCGTCGTCAGCGCCAGCCTGGCCTTTATCCCGCTGGTCAACTGCCTGACGCTGCCGCTCGGGCTGTATGCGCTCTTTCTCAACATCGTGGCAGTCAAAGCCATCAACCGCTTTGGCTGGGGCGCGGCCACCTTCGCCGGCCTGCTGCCGGTGCTCGTGGGCCTGGGCCTGAGCGTCTGCACCTGGGCGATTCTATTCGCGGCGGCCGGCAGCGGCGCGTTCGATGAGTTGTTGCGTCAGTTGCTGCTGCCTGCGCCCGGCGCGCCGTAGCCCTCTCCTGCGGTGAAAGAACAAATTCTCGTCCTCGACCCGCACGACGATTACCACTCGGCCCGCGACAAGATGGGCTGGGTGCAGACGCAGCGAGTGGTGCTGGTCTGGCCGCCGCGCGGCCACCGGCGCACGCCGCCGCCGCTGGCGCGTCCCCTCGATCTTCATCTGCTGCACCGCCACGCACATCGCCTCGGCGCGCAGCTGGCTCTGGTCACCAAGGACGAGGTGATTCGCGAGAACGCTCACGCGCTCGGCCTGGCCACCTTTGAGAGCATCGAAGGCACACGCCGCATGCGCTGGCGCAGCCGCGTGCCCAAAGTGCGACCCGCGCGTCGCCGGCCCCGGCCCGACACCGCCGCCATCCGTCGCCGGCGGCACGCACAGCGCATCGCGGCCCTGCCGCCACGCCTTCAACTGGCCCTGCGCCTCCCGGTGTTCCTTCTCGGACTGGCAGCGCTGTTCGGGTTGCTGTTTGCCGTCGTCCCCTCCGCGACGATCACGCTGACGCCTGCGGCGCAGCCCGTCGTCGCTGTCGTCGAGATCATCGCCGACCCCAACCTCCAATCTTCAGTGGCGCCATCTTCGATCGCGAAGGGCTTGATCTCCGCCCGCACCGTGCGCGTCGAAGTGCAAAGCACGCAACTGCTGGCGACGACCGGCGAAATCGAAGTGCCGGACGCGCGGGCGCGCGGAACCGTCGTCTTCAGCAACGTGGCCGGAACGCCCGCGCTCATCCCGCAAGGGACCAGCGTGCGCACCAGCACGGGGAACAGCGTGCGCTTCGTGACGCAACGGGCCGTCAACCTCGAAGGCCGCATCGGTGCGACGGTTGAAGTTCCGATCGAGGCCGTGGAACGCGGCGCAGCGGGCAACGTCGGCGCCGGTCTGATCAACGCCATTGACGGGCCGCTCGGCACACAGCTTACCGTCACGAACCCGACGCCCACCGAAGGCGGGACGACCCAGCAGCGCGCCGCCGTATCCGAGGCCGACCGTGAACAACTGCGGGCGTTGCTGCTCCGGCAACTGCAACTTGCCGCCGCCGAGGCCGTCGCCGCCCAGTTGCAGCCCGGCGAATTCCTCGTCAGCCAGACGTTGACCATGACGAACGTTCTGGCCGAGACCTTCGATCATGCCGTCGGCGAGGCCGCCGATGCGCTCAGCCTGACGCTGCGCGTGGCGGCTACAGGCCTGGCCGTAGATGAAAACGAGGCGCGCGCCGTCGCCGAGGCGGCGTTACGCGCGCAACTGCCGCCCGATGCGGCGCTGTCTGCCGAGCCGCTGCGCTTCGAGCGCGACCCGGCTCTGAGCCTGGATGAGGCCGGGCGCGTGCGTTTCAGCCTGCGCGCCGAAGGCCGCTATCTCCCGCGCCTGGACCGCGAGGCAGCGCGCAACCTCGTCCGCAGCCGGCGCGTGGACGAGGCCGCCCAGGCGCTTCAGGCCGCCTTACCGCTGTCCGCCGCGCCGCAGATCACACTCGAGCCAGGCTGGCTGGCCCGCTGGTATCCTTATCTGCCGTGGCTGCCGATCCGCATCAACGTGCGGACGGCAAACGGGCCCTGATGCAGCACGCCTTATGCGCTGGCTGGCCGTTGACCCTGGCGACAAACACATCGGCGTAGCCGTCTCCGACGCGACCGGCTTGATTGCCCGTCCACTGGCCACGCTCCGGCATCAGTCTTACTTCAACAGCGCCGAACAAATTGTGGCCCTGGCCGTTGCGCAAAACGTTGAGGGCATCGTCGTTGGCCTGCCGTTGGATGAGGAGGGTGAAGTCGGGCTGCAGGCGCGCAAGGCGGGCCGTCTGGCGGAGGCCATCCGTGCCCGCACTTCGCTCACTGTGATCCTGCACGACGAGAGCTTATCATCGCGCATTGCTCGGGCCCGCCGACGCGCGGCCCGCGGTAAGAAGCGACGCGCGCCGACGCCCGCCCCCTCATCTTCCGACCACGCCGCGGCCGCAGCCGTCATCCTGCAAGACTATCTCGATGCGAATTCGACAAAAGCGGCGACAGGTTGAGGCCCTGGCGACGTTCGTCGCGCTGGTTGCTCTGGTCAGCGGCGTGGTGCTGGGGGGTGGCTGGGTGCTCGGTCGTTTGAGTCAGTTGCAAAGTGTCATTGGGCAGGCGGCCCCCGACCTCAACCCGCTGCAACGCTTTGCTCTGGCCGCTTACCTGGCGCTGCATGCCGACGACCTGACCCGGCCGGCCGGCGCCGACGCAACGCCGCGCCCGTTCATCGTGGCGTTGGGCGAGACGGCGGAAGAGGTTGCCCAGCGCCTGGCAGAAGCGCAACTCATCAGCGATGCGCGGCTGCTCACGTTTTATTTGCGCTATACCGGCCTGGATCAGAACATCGAGGCCGGTGATTTCATCCTGCGGCAGACGATGACCACGCTGGAGATCGCGCGCGCCCTCACCAATGCCAGTGCGCGTGAGATCACCGTGCGCATCCCGGAAGGCTGGCGGCGCGAGCAGATCGCCGAACTGTTGGCGACCAACCCCCAACTCAACATCACCGCCGATGAGTGGCTGGCCCTGACCGGGCCGGGCGCGCCGCCGCTCGGTTCGTACCGCCTCTACGCCGAACTGCCGCCGGGCGCGTCGCTGGAAGGTTACCTCTCGCCGGAGACGTACCTGGTTCGGCCCCGTGCCGGCGCCCGCGATGTGCTCGCCAAGATGCTGACCCACTTCGATGACCAGGTGACCGCCGAACTGCGCGCGCGGCTGGCCGCGCGCGGCCTGACGCTGCACCAGGCGGTCATCATCGCCTCGCTCATCGAACGCGAGGCCGTCGTTGAAGACGAGCGTCCCCTCATCGCTTCCGTCATCTTCAACCGTCTGGCCATTGGCCAGCCGTTGGAGATTGACGCCTCGGTGCAGTACGCGCTGGCGACTCCCGAGAACTGGTGGCCGCCGGTGGCCGGCCTCGACCTGCGCGCTGTGGATAGCCCTTTCAACACCTACCGTGTTGCCGGCCTGCCCGCTGGGCCGATCTCCAACGTGCGCGCCAGTTCCCTGCAGGCCGTCGCCAACCCCGCGCAGACCGGTTACTACTTCTACCGCGCCGCCTGCGACGGCAGCGGCCGCCATAACTTTGCGCAGACGTACGAGGAGCACCTGGCGAATGCCTGTCGGTGACCGGAGCGCGTGGCTCGGCGCGCGTGCAGCGCGCTACGCGCGCTTTATCGTTTCTATCCTCCTTCTTCCTTCTTCCTTTTTGCTGCTTTCGAGTTGCCTCCCCGTCACCCGCCCCGTCGTCAAAATCGGCCTGGTCGCGCCGTTCGAGGGCCGCTACCGCCACCTGGGCTATGAGGTGATTTATGCCGTGCGGCTGGCAGTGCGTGCGGTGAACGCCGCAGACGGCCTGGCCGGCTACTCGGTGGAGCTGGCGGCGCTGGATGATACCGGCGACCCGGAGATGGCCGTCGAGCAGGCGCGCAAACTGGCGACCGACCCACAGGTGGTGGCTGTGCTCGGCCACTGGCTCGACGCGACGACCGCCGCCGCTGCGCCCGAGTACGAGAGGCTGCAATTGCCGCTGCTGATTCCGTTTTCCGCCTTCGCTCCGCCGGACTCGGCCTACCGGTTGTGGCACGCACCCTGTCTCTGGGACACACCCGCCGGTTGCTTCAATACAGTGGAAGAGCTGGCAATCCTGAACAGCAGGCCGATCACAGTGACCAGCGCCGTCCCTCTACCCGCCGACTCAACCGATCCCGGCTTCGCCGATCGGTATCGCGCGATCTCCAACGGCTTCGAGCCGCGCCTGGCTGCCGTGCTGGCTTACGACGCCACGCACCTGATCTTCGAAGCCATCACCCGCGACATCGGCGCGAACGGCGCGCCCAGCCGCGCCGGCGTCCAGGCGCAACTGGCGCAGAGCGACTACGCCGGGTTGAGCGGCAACTTCAGTTTCGACGCCGAACGCGAGTGGCAGCGCGCGGGACAGGAGTGGATGTATGTGTGGCGGGACGGACGACTGGTGAGGCCGTAATCACGGCACGAATACAGCCGACCCACCCATCTGGTGAGGCGCTGTTGCGGTGGCCATCCCCACCTATCGCGCGATGATGCTCCCCGTCACCCGCTCCGTAAGACTTTGTAGAACAGCGGCAGCGGCTTGACGCGCTGGACGCTGAAGCAGTGAGCGGCCAGCGCCCGTTCGCGCGCCGCTGCCAGCTTCGCGGCGTCGTTGGCGTGGATGGTGAACAACCGCTCGCCTTTTCGGACGTAGTCACCGACCTTGCGGTGGACGACCAGCCCCACAGCGTAATCAATCGGGTCGCCTTTCCTGGAGCGGCCGGCACCCAAATCCACGGTCGCCAAGCCGATCTCGCGGGCGTTGATTTCGGCCAGGTAACCGGCGCGCGGTGCGGCCACTGTCTCGATCAGCGCCGCTTTTGGCAACAGCTCGGGGTCATCCACCATCCGCACGTCGCCGCCTTGCGCCGCCACCATCTGCCGAAGCTTGGCCAGCCCGCTGCCGTCGGCCAGCGCCGCTTCGAGGAGGCGGCGGGCCTGTTGGGGCGTGCGCGCCCGGCCCGCCAGCCGCAATAAGTGCTCGCCGATGTGCAGACAGTGTTCGCGAAAATCGGCCGGGCCGTTGTTGCGGAGCGTGTCGAGCGCCTCGCGCAGTTCCAGCGCGTTGCCCACCGCGTTCCCCAGCGGCTGGTTCATATCCGAGAGCACGGCTACCATTTTGCGTCCGGCCTTTCTGCCGATGCTCACCATGGCCCGCGCCAGCGCCATCGCGTCTTTGAGATTGTCCATGAACGCGCCGTGGCCGACCTTCACGTCCAGCACAATGGCCTGAGCGCCGCCGGCGATCTTCTTGCTCATCACGCTGCTGGCGATGAGCGGGATGCTCTGCACGGTGCCGGTCACATCGCGCAAGGCGTACAGCTTGCCGTCGGCGGGGGCCAGCTTGGCCGACTGCCCGGTGAGCGCCAGGCCGATCTCCTTGAGTTGGCGCTTGAACTGCTCAGTCGTCAGGCTCAGGTTGATGCCGGCGATGGACTCCAGCTTGTCCAGCGTGCCGCCGGAGAAGCCCAATCCGCGCCCCGAGATCTTGCCAACCGGCACGCCGCAGGCGGCCACTAGCGGCTCCACCACCAGGGTCACCTTGTCGCCCACGCCGCCGGTCGAGTGCTTATCTACGGCGAACGACACGGTGTCGCTCAGGTCAATGATCTCGCCGGAGCGCGCCATGGCCAGCGTCAGCTCGGTCATCTCGCGCGCCGTCATGCCGCGAAAATAAACGGCCATGGCCCAGGCGGCGACTTGGTAGTCGGGGATGTCGCCGCGAGTCAGGCCGGTAACGAAAAAATCAATCTCGGCGCGGGTGAGTTCGTGCCCGTCGCGTTTACGGATGATGAGGTCAACGGCTTTCAAGACTCACGACACGCGCTAAATGCCGGACGCTCCCGCTGGGGAGCTGTTCCGCGTTCGCTCGTGTCTCCAATGGTTTGGTGAGTTGAAGATCAGGACGGCTGGCGCGCCGTATTATAATCCATCCAACCTCTTTTCAGCGCCGGCGGATATATCCCTTCATGACCCAAACCTGTGATCTGCTCCTCACCAATGCCATTGTGTTGACGATGGATCCGAGTTTCAACCGTTACGCGCCCGGCGCAGTGGCGGTCAGCGGCGACCACATCGTCGCCGTCGGCCCGGACAAGGAACTGACGGCGGCCTACGCGGCGCTGCAAACGGTGGATTGCGGCGGCAAGGTGCTGCTGCCCGGCTTGGTCAACGCCCACACCCACGCCCCCATGACGTTGCTGCGCGGCCTAGCCGACGACCGCCGGCTGGACGTGTGGCTGCTTGGCTACATGATGCCCGTCGAGCGGGAGTTCGTTAACCCGGACTTTGTGCGTCTGGGCACCGGCCTGGCCTGCGCCGAGATGATCCGCTCTGGCATCACCTGCTTCGCGGATATGTACTACTTCGAGGAGGATGTGGCGAAGGCGGCCAGCGCCGCCGGCGTCCGCGCCTTGTGCGGCCAGACCGTGCTCAAGTTCCCCTCGCCCGACGCCGCCTCCTACGAGGATTCGCTGGCCATGGCCCGTGACTTCATCCGCCGCTGGAAGGATCACGCCCTCATCCTCCCTGCGCCTGCGCCGCACGCGCCATACACCTGCACCGCCGAAATCCTGACCGCCTGCGCCGAGCTGGCGCTGGAGTTCGACGTGCCGTTGCACATCCACCTGTCGGAGACGGCCCTCGAAGTGGAAAACTCGCGTAAGGAGCACGGGATGCCGGTAGTGCCATGGGTCAAGCGGCAGCGTCTGCTGGAAGCGAAAGTCCTGGCCGCCCACTGCGTCCATGTGGATGAGGGCGAGCTGCGCTCGCTCAAAGGCGCGAATGCCGGCATTGCCCATAACCCGACCAGCAACCTCAAGCTGGCCTCGGGCGTGGCGCCGGTGCCCAAAATGTTGGAGCTGGGGTTGAACGTCGGCATCGGCACCGACGGCCCGGCCTCCAACAACGACCTCGACATGTTCGAAGAAATGCGGCTGGCAGCCATCCTGGCAAAAGGCATCAGCGGCGACCCGACCGTCCTGCCCGCCCGCGAGGCGTTGTTGCTGGCGACGCGGCTGGGCGCGCAGGCCCTGCACCTTGGCCATCTGACCGGCTCGCTCGAGCCGGGCAAGCGCGCCGACCTGATCCTGGTGGACACGCGCCGGCTGCACAACCTGCCGCACTTCCACCATGATCCCAACGACGTGTACTCGCACCTCGTCTATGCCGGCAAGTCCACCGATGTGACCGATGTGATGTGCAACGGCCGATGGCTGCTGCGCGCCGGGCAGTTGCTCACCCTCAATGAGCAGGATTTGTTGCTGGCCGCCGACGATTACGCCCGTCGTATTGACCACTTTCTCGTCCAGCGCGAGGGCAGCGTGCTGCAAAAGCTCATTGCCATCGGTGGGGCGCAGGAGGAGGAAAGCTTCGAGGTCCAGGTCAAGGCGCGCATCCCCACCGAGGCGCAGGTGCTCGACGTCATCCGCAGCAAAGCCGTCACCGTCATCCGCGAGCGGCACTACCATGAATACGACGCCTACTTCTTCTTTGCCGACCCGGCCCAGGGCCGCCTGCGCTATCGCGAGGACGAGTTTCTCGACGAGAAGGGTCAGGTGATGCGGATGCGCGCCCGCCTGACCCACACCGGCCCGGCGCGCGAGGGCGAGTTCGGCGCGGTGCTGCTCTCCCGCTCGCGCTATTTTGCGCCGGCCACCTACTCGCAGCGTTTCTATCGCGAATACTTCAAGCCGATCGAGGAGCGTGAGGTCGAGAAAGACCGGCGGCGCTGGCTGGTTGCCTTCAAGGGCGTGGAGTTCTTTGTGAACCTGGATCGGGTGATACAGCCGGCGCTGGACGGCTTCTTCGTCGAGATCAAGTCGCGCACCTGGAGCCGCCGCGACGCGCAGGACAAAGCGGCCATCATCCGCGAGCTGCTGGCGCTTTTCGGCGCGACGCCCGAACAGATCGTGACCGAAGACTACGCCGAGCTGGCGGCGAAAGCCTGAAGCCTTCGATTTGTTGAGGAACACGCCATGGCCAACGACTTCACCTTCGGCGGCGAGATCGTCTGGCGGCCCTCGCCCGATTACGTGCAGCGCGCCAACCTGACGGCCTTCCTGCGCCAGCACGGGCTGGCCGACTACGAGGCGTTGATGCGCCGCTCGACGGCGGACATCGCCTGGTTCACCGACGCCGTGCTCAAGTTCCTCGACATCCGCTTTGCCACGCCTTACACACAGGTGGTGGATCTCAGCCGAGGCCCGATGTGGCCGCGGTGGTGCGTCGGGGGCCGGCTCAACATTGTCGAGAGCTGCGTGGAGGCGCACTACCGCGACCCGAAACTTGCCAACCGGCCGGCGCTGATCTGGGAGGGGGAGGCCGGGCAGACGCGCACGCTCACCTATGCCGACCTGTATCGCGAGGTCAACCACTGCGCCAACGCGCTCCGTCAGCTCGGCTTCAGGAAGGGTGAGGCCATCGGCTTGTTCATGCCCATGACGCCGGAGATCGTCATCGCCCTGCTCGCCATCGTCAAAATTGGCGGTCTGGTGTTGCCGTTGTTCTCCGGCTACGGCGTCAGCGCCATCGTCTCGCGCCTGAACGACGCCGGCGCGGCTGGCCTGGTCACTGCCGATGGCCTGTTCCGGCGCGGGCAGATCATCCCGCTGAAGCCCATCGCAGATGAGGCCGCCGCGCAAATCCCCACCCTGCGCGAGATGCTGGTGCTTAAATACGCCGGCAATCCGGTCGAGTGGAAAGGCGGGCGCGACCACTGGTGGCACGACCTCGTCCCGCAGCAATCCGCGTTCGCCGCCAGCGAGATCATGGACGCCGAAGACCCGCTGATGGTGATCTACACCTCCGGCACGACGGGGAGGCCAAAAGGCGCGGTGCATACCCACTGTGGCTTCCCGGTCAAGGCGGCACAGGATATGGCCTTCGGCACGGATGTTCATTCCGGCGACGTGATTTTCTGGCTGACGGACATGGGCTGGATGATGGGGCCGTGGCTGGTCTTCGGCTCGCTGATCCTGGGCGCGACCATGTGCCTGTATGACGGCGCGCCCGACTATCCCGGCCCGGACCGGTTATGGGCGCTGGCCGAGCGGCACGCCCTGACGCACCTCGGCCTTTCACCGACGCTGGTGCGCGCCCTTGTCCGCTTCGGCGCTGAGCCGGTGAAGAAGCATGACCTCAGCCGGCTGCGCTTCTTTGCCTCCACCGGCGAGCCGTGGAATCCGGAACCGTGGTTATGGCTGTTCAACGTAGTAGGCGAGGGCAAGCGTCCGATCATCAACTACTCGGGCGGGACGGAGATTTCGGGCGGCATTGTGATGGCGAACCCGCTGTTGCCGCTCAAGCCGTGCGCCTTCTCCGCCGCCTGCCCCGGAATCGCCGCCGACGTGGTGGACGAGGCCGGCCAGCCGGTGCGCAACGCGGTCGGCGAGCTGGTGATCCGCCAGCCGTGGATCGGCATGACGCGCGGCTTTTGGAAGGATCCTCAGCGCTACCAGGACACCTACTGGAGCCGCTTCCCGGGGATATGGGTGCACGGCGACTTCGCCGCGATAGATGCGGACGGGCAATGGTACATTCTGGGGCGGAGCGATGACACGATCAAGGTGGCGGGCAAACGCCTCGGCCCGGCGGAGGTGGAGTCGATCCTGGTGGCGCACCCGGCGGTGCTGGAGGCGGCCGTCATTGGGGTGCCGGACGAGGTGAAGGGCAATGCCGTGGTGGGCTTCTGTGTGCTGCGGCCCGGCCAGGCCGGCACGCCCGAGCTGCGCGAAGAACTGCTGGGCCGCGTCGCCGCGGAGCTGGGCAAACCGCTCAAGCCGCACGACATTTGCTTCGTCAGAGACCTGCCCAAGACGCGCAACGCCAAAGTTATGCGCCGCCTGATCCGCGCCGCCTACCTCGGCCAACCGCTGGGCGACACCTCGTCGCTGGAGAACCCGCAGGCGGTGGAGGAGATCAGACCCTCGCAGAGCGCAGGACGGCAGACTGCGGACGGCTGACGGTAGTCTGCGGTCGTTCGTCTTCAGTCAGTGGACCACTTCCAACGTATCTACACTTCCCGCGCCGCCGACTACCAGGCCATGATCGCGGCGGAGGACGCCGACGGCAACCTGCTCCAGGCGATTGAAGCCGTCACGCCACTCGCAGGCAAACGGGTGCTCGACCTCGGCACCGGCACCGGGCGCTTGCCGCAGTTACTCGCCGGGCGCGTCCAATCCCTGATTGGCGTAGACCTGCACCGCGCGATGCTGCTGGAAAACCAAAGATGAGTCCACTGCAAAAAGGCACTTCTACCCTCCTCAAAAGGGCAAAAGTTTAATACAATAGGCGCATGTTCAAGAAAAACATCAAACACCAACAACCTGCGCTGATTAGCGCCACCAGTGAGTTGCCCGAGAAACAACGCCAACGGCTGGAAAACTCATGGGCAGGTACTTTTTACAAGGAATTCTTCAGCCGGGTTAATGAAGATGCCTTTGCCGTGCTCTATTCAGAGA
>JBBIQY010000033.1:0-36739 GCA_037442085.1 Anaerolineae bacterium | reverse complement strand
TCGCGGCGTCCATAAGCGTTACTTGGGCCGCTACATCGCCATCTGCGAGTTCGGTATCAATCTCAAGCGCGTCACCCCAGCTTTCATCTCGGTTATGGTTGCCCAGCACTTGTGCTGTACATGAGCCAATATCACCATCTCTAATGCTCACGCTGCCGGGCCGAACAAACTTCCAAGCCCTCAAACCTTCTATGTCTTCACTGCTTTGTCTGGTCGCTCATCCGGATGACGAGACGATATTGTGCGGCGGCACGCTGGCGCTGCTGAGCGCGCGTAGCGTGGCCGTGCACGTCGTCTGTCTGACGCGCGGGGAGGGTGGGGAATTGGGCGAGCCGCCGCTGACCGACCGCGCGCACCTGGGCGAGGTGCGCGAACAGGAACTGGTGCATGCGGTGCAGGCGCTCGGCGGCAAGAGCCTGACCTTCCTCAGCTACGTAGATCCGCCCGTCGGGCCGGAGGAGACGCTGGCCGCACCCGCGCATGACCCGGTGATGCTGGCCGGCCAGATCGTCAACTGCGTCGAGCAGTTTGGGCCGGATGTGGTGCTGACGCACGGCACGAACGGCGAGTACGGCCACCCTGCGCATCTGCTCCTGAACCGGATGACACGCGCCGCCCTAGCCGCGCTCAGCGAAGAGAAGGCCCGGCATGCGCCTGCTTTCTACACCTTTGGCGCGATGTATCCCGATCACCCCTACCCGCGCCTTGCCAACGCCGACGATCCGGCTGACCTGATCGTGGATGTCTCTGCTGCGCTCGACCATAAGGAAGCGGCGGCGCTTTGCCATCGGACGCAAACCGCACTCTTCGTGCGTCGCCGTTCCCAGCAGGCCGGCCGGCCATTGACGGTGCGCGACGTGCTGTTGACGCGCGAAGCCTTCCGCCGCCACTGGCCTCGGACAGAGCCGGATGTGATGCGACGATGGCTGAAGGATTACACGCTCGATCACTAACCGCCGTCCACCCTCGGCGTTTGGCCGACCGACCAGGCCGGAGCCTTCATGAAACCGGAACGGATCATCGTCGCACCTGGCGCTGCGGGCGGCTTGCAGGGGTCACTTCTTTTCTCCAATTGTGAACCACCTCCTTAGCTCGCGTGTCCAGATCGCCAGCCACTCGCCGCGCGCGCTGCGCCAGAGCTGTTCCGTACGCCACAGCTCTCCTGCCCTGACCAAGCGTGAACCATATAACGTCTGCTCGTAAAGTGCGGTGGCCTGTGCCAGCGCTGCGCCTAGCCTCCCATCCTTGGCCAGCTTTGGCGCAACGACGGCGGAGAACTCATCCGGTGTGGTCGTGGCCGTCCCGCGCAGCCCGGCCCAGGCCAGCGCGCGCCGAATCTGCCAGTAGAGCCGGACCGCCGGCTCGGGGCGCGCTGGCCGATGGAAATGTCGGAGTACCCCGCGACAGGCGATGGCCAGCGCCAGCGTCGTCAGCCCGATCAGCGCCAACACAAACCCATCGAGCTGCGGCGCACTCGCGCGTGGCGCGACCGCCACCATTGTTTCAGTCGTTTGGGGTCGCCCATAGCTCAAGGCTGGCCGGTTGGCCGTCGGCTCGAATTCGATCCAGCCCGACCCGGGGAAGTACACCTCGGCCCAGGCGTGCGCGCTGTCGGCGGAGACACGGTACGCGCCGCGCTCGAAGTCGAAGCTGCCCATCACATAACCCACGGCCACGCGCGCAGGCACGTCGAGCGCGCGCAGCAGCACCACCATGGCTGAGGCATAGTAGTTACAGTTGCCGCCCGGCGCGTCGAAGAGGAAGTAATCCACTGCATCTTGTTCCGGGGCGTGTGACGGCACATCCAGCCGATACGGGTAGTTGGCGCGCAGATACGCCTGCACGCGCTCGGCTTTCTCAAGGGGAGTGGGGGCCTCGCCGGCGATCCGCCGCGCCAGGTCGCGCACGCGCTGCGGCAGGCTGGCCGGAAGTTGCACGTAATCGGCGCGCGCCAGCGCCGAAGAATCTGTTGTGGCCCCGGCCGGGTCAATGGCCTCGCGTCGTGTGGCCCAGGAGGTGACCGAGTAGGTTGTGAGGGAGGCTTCGCCGCGCAGCACGGCGTCGGCTTCGAGGGGCAGGGCGATCACATTCAGGCCGGCGCTGGCAGTGACGGGCGCGTTGACGGCGAACAGCTCCCGCCCGTGCGCAGCCACGATCTCGTACTGCTGATGCAAGATATAGCGGCCCCAGGGTGGCCCGATCTGTGGATCCGGCCTTCCGCTATCATCCGCGTTGAGGGGTTCCCAACCCTGGCCGGTGTAGGTTACGAACACCTGGCTGCGCCAGTAATGGCTGGGCGGCAGGCCACCGACGGCTGGCGCTTCGGGCGGGGGCGGCGCAGGATCGCTCACGGTCACCCACATCACCGTTTCGTCGCCTCGCGGGATCGGGTTGCGGATGAGGCTGAGATCGGGTGTGCGCGCCGTGACGGCCGGGCCGGGCGCGCGCGGCGGGTTGACGTCGCCGAACAGTCGTGAGGCCGTGTCAGCCGTCCGGCTGTGCGCGCTGCGGAAGAGGTCATTCAACACACGCCAGCCCGAAGGCGTGCCGAGCAGCGGCGCGGCGATAACGAGCAGCATGATCGCTACGGTCGCCACAGCCGTGTTGACGGCCCAATCCGCCCCGATGTATTCGGCGTAGCTGATGCGCCGCTTTTCCCAATCGGCGCGCGCCCGATGGTAGGCGCTATGACCCAGCAGCAGCAGCATGGGTGCGAGGAACATGGCATACTCGGCGGCGGGCCGATCGGCCAGGGTGTTATTGACGGCGACGCCGATGGCCAGCGGGGTCAGGCCGGCCAGCGCCTGGCGCCGGCGAATTAGCGCCCACATCAACCACAGCCCCATGCTCCAGAGCAGGAGCGCGGCCAGCGCGATGAACAGGCGGTTGTCGCGCAGCGTCTCGCCGTAGGCGATGGCCGTCGCCCAGCGCCCGACCTGGTCGAACAATGTCAGCGCGCGAACGTGCATGCCCCATATGATCTCCGGCCATGGGCTGCCCTGCGCCTGTGCGAAAGTCGGCAATACGCGGCCTGTCGCTTCGGCGACAACGGCGAGGCCCAGCACCAGGCTGTAGGCGAAAACGGCGCGTGGGCGAAAACGCGAGGCGGCCAGCGCCGCGCCGAACAGCGCACCCAGCCAGAGCGTGTTGGTGTAGCGCGCGCTTTCGTTCACCCAGCGCGCCGCCGTCAGGCTGCTCGTCGCCACAATGAGCAGCGCACCGCACAACACGGCGGGCAGCCAGCTTGCGCGGACCCAAGCGTACAGGCGCATCGTCCAGGTGGGCGGGGCGGGGGCGTCAACTACTATCATGCGCGCGCCCTCGTGGCTAACGCTGCCAGTTGCGCCTCCAGCGAGGGCGCGTTGCGCGGCGTCTGCCGGGCGATGACGCGGCCTGTGCCGAGGGTCATGAACTCCCAACGCCGCAGTTCACCATACACCGCGGAGAGCGGCTGCACATCGCCGCGCCGCACCACATGGGCCAGCAGGCCCAGCCCGGCCAGCAGCGGCAGGAATGCCTCGGCGCTCGCCATCCCGCCGAAGGAGGCCGGGTCGAGCAGGATGGCCTCGGCGCGTGCGCGGCGGTGGGTCGTTGCGACGAAGGCCCGCGGCCAGTCGGCGTTGAGAGCGGGCGTCAACACGATCAGCAGGTCGCGGCTGGACAACAGGGTTCGTGCGCGTGGCAGCACCTGAGCCAGGGTGAGTGAGTCGTGCGCCGGGCGCAGCGGCGCGAGCGCGCGCAGATGTTCCCACAGATGCAGCGGGCCGAGGCGCGGTGGGACGACCACGATTTCCGGCCCGTTCGCAGCGATCAGCCCGACGGCCAGCGATTGACGCAGCAACTGCGCCGCCAGCGAAGCGGCCAGCGTCACCAGTGTCTCTTCGGTCGAGTCGTTGCCCTCGCCTAGCTGCGCGGCCGGGTCGAGATCGGGCAGGAGCCAGATGGTGCGCGTGGATTCCGGCTCGAAGACCTTGGTGTAGGGCGCGTTGCGGCGCGCGGTGGTGCGCCAGTGGAGGTGGCGCAACGGATCACCGGGGACGTGCGGGCGCGTGGTCGTGGCATTGAGGGTGCTGGCGAACAGCGGCTGGCGCAGCAGGTGGCGCTCGCCAAGCATGGGCGTGTGCGGCAGCAGGTAATGGGGCAGCGCGGCCAGCGCGGGATAGACGATGATCTCCTGCGACTGCATGTAGGTCTGCCGCACCAGCAGCAGGCCGAAGATGTCGCTCAGCCGCAGCTCCCACGGCCCAAGGGTGAAGCGCCCGCGCCGCTGGCACAGGGTGTGTGCGCGCCAGCGAACGGCGCTCGCCGCGTCCAGGCCGCGCACGCCGGCCAGTTCGTAGCCCGGCACGTTGGAGCCATCCACCACCTCGACCCAGGGCGCGGGCAGCGGCGCGGCGTTCTCCAGCGCCAGCTCTTCTTCCAGTTCATCGCCCACCTGCAGGGCCGTGTAGCGCAAGGTGCGTCGTGCCGTCACCTGCCAGGCCAAAGTTCCCGCCTGCAGTAACGCCCAGAGCCAAAGGCCGCTCAAGGCCGCCAGCGTCATGGCCGAGACGGTCTGCGGCGCGGCCAGGTACCAGAGCAGCACAACCAGCCACAACCAGGCGGCCAGGCGATTCTGAATCTCCAGCGTGACG
Organism: Anaerolineae bacterium; assembly: GCA_037442085.1. Lineage (GTDB taxonomy): Bacteria > Chloroflexota > Anaerolineae > Anaerolineales > UBA6663 > JANWXR01. Next base: position 32,105 of record JBBIQY010000033.1, on the reverse strand, counting down.
CGACAAGCGGGGCGCTGGAAGCGCGCCAGCACCGGAGCGCGCGTCTCTCCTTGCTTCCCGATGTGGGGTGGGGAGGTCGCGCGGGCGTGCTGCCGCAGAAGCGAGATGCGTTCGAACATGAGCATCCCTCGCTGCGATTATAATCTTCGTGCCCCGGCTGTTTGGGAGACCCGGCTTGTGGACGACGCACGTCGCTCAGCGTCACGTGCGCTCAGTTTTGGAGATCAACAATGCGCCTCGAACATCTCGCCTTCAACGTCGCCGATCCGATTGCCGTCGCGCGCTGGTACACCGAGCACCTGCGGCTCAGCCTGATCCGCAACTACGGCCCCCCGCTGCACGCACACTTCCTTGCCTCCGCCCCCGGCCAGCCGATGATCGAGTTCTATCACAACCCCGCTGAACCCGTGCCCGATTACGCTGCGCTGCACCCGATGCGTCATCACATCGCCTTTGTCGTGGACGACATCGGCGCCGAGCACGCGCGCCTGCTGGCCGCCGGCTGCGCCAGGTTCGACGAGCCGACGACCAACGCCGCCGGAGATACCCTTGTCTTCCTGCGCGACCCGTGGGGGCTGGCGCTGCAGTTGGTGAAGCGCAAGGAGCCGCTGTTGTAGCTGGTGCAGCTTGCTCGTGATTGAGCCAATGGGCGCAGGGGGAATCCGCAGCATGTCCTGCTCGGCATCGTACTTCTCCGTCGGCGGCTTTGACACCAGGCCGCGCGCTCCGCTTAGCGCTCCAGGAGAATGGTCACCGGGCCGTCGTTGTGAATCTCGACGAGCATTGCGGCGCGGAAGCGGCCGGTCTGTACGGACACGCCTAGCGATTTGAGCTTCTCGGCGAAGTGAGCGACGAGACGCTCGGCGGCCTCCGGTGGGGCGGCCTCGATAAACGACGGGCGGCGGCCCTTTTCCGCGTTGGCGTAGAGCGTGAACTGTGAGACGACCAGCGCGCTCCCGCCCGCCTCTAGCACCGAGCGGTTCATCTTCCCCGCTTCGTCTTCGAAGATGCGCAGGTGGGCGATTTTCTCCGCCAGCCAGTCGGCCTGGGCGTGGGTGTCGCCGTGGCCGACCCCGACGAGCACCACCAGCCCCGGCCCGATCTCGGCCACGCGCTGGCCGGCGACGGTGACGCTGCCCCGCGTGACGCGCTGTACGACGGCGCGCACTCTCTAATCTCCAATCATCCATCAATCTTCCGCCATTACTTGCCCCGATCCACGACGGCCTTGACCAGCTTCACGGCAATCGGGTCGGCGAAGGCATTGCTTTCGCCGACCCCAACAAATCTCTACCAAGCGAGAACAGCGGTTACGGCAGCCCGACCGCGTCACGCACTTCCCTGAGCGTCTCCTTCGCAATGGCGCGAGCGCGGGCGGCGCCGTCGGCCAGTGTATCCCACACGTCCTGCGGGTTGCGCGCCAGGGTGGCGCGGCGTTCGCGGAACGGGGCGAAGTAGGCGTTGAGGTTCTGCGCCAGCAGCTTCTTGCAGTCCACGCAGCCGATGCCGGCGCGGCGACACTCGCTGTCAATCATCGGCAGCTCGGCGGGCGAGAAGGTCTTGTGCAGGGTGAAAACGTTGCATACCTCCGGGCGGCCCGGATCGGTGCGCTTGACGCGCTGCGTGTCGGTCACCATCGTCATCACCCGGGCCTGGGTCTCCTCCGGCGTGGCCGAGATTTCGATGTGATTGTTCAGGCTCTTGCTCATCTTCTGTACGCCGTCGGTGCCGAGCACCTTGGGATACTCGGTGTTCTTCATCTGCGGCTCGATGAGCACGGCCCGTCCGGTGCGGTGGTTGAAGGTGCGCACGATCTCGCGCGTGAACTCGATGTGCGAAGCCTGATCTACCCCGACCGGGACCGTGTCGGCCTTGTACAGGGTGATGTCCGCCGCCATCAGCACCGGGTACCCGACCAAGCCGTAGTTGACGTTGTGCGGCTGCTGCGCCACCTTCTCCTTGAAAGTGGGCAGGTCGGTGAGCTTGCCCAACGGGGTGAACATGCTCAGGATGGTGTGCAACTCGGTCACTTCGGGCACGTGGCTTTGCACGAAGATGATCGTTTCCTGAGGCCGGATGCCGGCGGCCAGCCAGTCCAGGGCCATCTCGGCGGTGTTCTGGCGCAGGTCTTCGCGCTCCTCGAGCGTGGTCAGCGCATGCAGGTCCACGATGCAGTAGACACAGTCGTACTCCTCTTGCAGCGCCACATAGTTCTTGATGGCGCCGAGGTAGTTGCCGAGGTGCTGTCGCCCGGTGGGTCGGGCGCCGGAAAAGACACGGCCTTTGTTGCTCATGTGTCAGGGGTCGTCTCCTCGAAGATGGGCCGATTATACTCCGCTGGACACGGATTACTCGTGAAAATCCTTGCTCGCTTGTGGCTGAAAAGCGCAATCAATGACCGTAGGCTGAAGGGTCACGCCTGCTCACGCAAAATGGCAGCGGCGATGGTGTTCAGATCTTCATCCGAGTCATAGTGGATGATGACTGTACCGCCCTTGCGCCCGCGCCGGACGGTGACACGGAAACCGAGCGCCTGGCGCAGCCGGCTCGTCAGCGCATCGCGGTCGGGGTCCGGCGTTGGGGCGGCGGTGGGCGCGGGCTTGTGGCCCTGATATTGGCGGGCCAGTTCTTCGGCCTGCCGTACGGTCAGGTCGCGCGCGATGATCTTCTCGAAGAGGGCCAACTGCGCCTGCACGGTCGGCAGGCTGAGCAGGGCCTTGGCATGTCCTTCCCCAATCTGGTGGTTCGCCAGCGAGTCGAGGATGCGCTGCGGCAGCTTGAGCAGGCGCAGCGTATTGGTCACCGTCACGCGCTTCTTACCCACGCGGTAGGCGATTTCCTCGTGCGAGAGCTTGAAGTCGTCGGCCAGTTGCTTGTAGGCCAGCGCCGTTTCCAGAGGGCCGAGGTCCGCGCGTTGAAGGTTTTCGATCAGCGCCAGCTCCAGCAGCTGCTGCTCGGTGGCCTCGCGCACGATGGCCGGGATGGTGGGTAGGCCGGCCAGCCGGGAGGCTTCCAGCCGGCGCTCCCCGGCGATGAGGCGGTAGCGGCCCGGCGTCTCCGTCTGTGCGACGACGACCGGCTGCAGGACGCCATGCTCGCGGATGGAGTTGGCCAGCTCCTGCAACGTCGCCGGGTCGAAGCGCGTGCGCGGCTGGCGTGGATTGCGCATAATCGCCGAGACCGGGATTTGCGTGACGCCGGCGTTGTTCGGTTCAGCAGGCGGGATGAGCGCATCCAGCCCGCGCCCGAGGCCTCTTTTGGCTGGCATAGGGTCCCTTTCACATTGGCGGGGGAGTGAGGGGCAGATGAGGAAAGACCGCCTACCCGCTCACTCGCTCGGTGTGTTCGAGCGCGCTCGCCGCCTCCTCTTCAGTACGGGTGTCGCCATGCAACAACTCTTGTGCTAACTCATGGTACGCCGCGCCGCCCGGCGAGGCGGGCGCATAGGCGGAGATCGGCACACCGTGGGAGGGGGCCTCGGCCAGGCGCACGCTGCGCGGGATGAGGGTTGCGAACACCTTGCCGGGGAAGTGGCGCTTCACTTCCTCCACCACTTGCCGGGCCAGCGAGGTGCGACCGTCGTACATGGTGATGACGACGCCGCGGATGGTCAGGCCGGGATTGAGAGCGTGGCGCACACGGGCGAGGGTGTGCGAGAGCGCGCCCAATCCCTCCAGCGCCAGATACTCCGCCTGCACCGGGATGATGACGCTCTGCGCCGCGACCAGCCCATTGAGGGTGAGCAGGCCCAGCGACGGCGGGCAATCCATCAGGATATAGTCGTACTGCTGATCGAGGTGCGCCAGCGCCCGGCGCATCCGGCTTTCGCGCGCCAGCGCGCCCACCAACTCCACCTCCGCGCCGGCCAGCGTGGGCGACGAGGGCAACAACGCCAGTTTGAGCCTGGCGCTGTGGAGCACGTAGTCGTTCGGCGGTTCATCGTTGAGCAACGCCTCGTAGACGCCGCCCCCGACCTTATTTTTGTCAATCCCCAGAGACGAGGTGGCGTTGGCCTGGGGGTCGAGGTCCACCAGCAGCACACGCTGTCCGAACTGCGCCAGGTACGCGGCCAGGCTGATGGCGGTCGTCGTCTTGCCCACGCCGCCCTTTTGGTTGACCAGGGCGTAACACTTCGTCATCAGACCCATTCCGCCCGCAGCCGCGCGAGGCCAACCTCGTCGGGCGTGGGGACGCCCGCCAGGCCGGCGCGCGTGACGGAGACCGAGGCGAGTTGATTGGCGACGCGCGCCGCCGCCCACGGATCGCCGGTTTCATAGAGGTGGATGAAAAAGGCTGCCGCGAAGATATCGCCTGCGCCGGTCGGATCCACCTCCGTCTGGCGCGGCGCGGTAAAGTGGCGCATGCCTCTGCCCCGGGCAAACACGGTGCAGCCGTTGTGGCCTTCGGTGACGGCCAGCACGCTGGTCAGTTTTGCCCAGCGTTCGAGTAACGCCCAATCGCCGCGCACGTCTTCAACGCTCAAAGCCACGGCGGAGGCGTGTGTGAGAAGCAGGGGGGCCTCGTCCCAGGTCTTCACTTGGACGAGGCCGGCCTCATCCCAGGTCCGCAGCCAGCCCTGCGGAGTCAGCCCGATGAACGCCCCGTGGAAGGCGCTGAGAAAGTCGCCGTCGAGTTCACCGGCCAGTGGTGCCAGGTGGATGATGGGCGCGCGCAACCATTCGAGCGGGATGTGCTCGGGCCGGAGCGGCGCGGCCAGAGCGCGCAGGTACTGCGTGCGTCCTGCAGCAGAGTAGATGTTTTCGAAAGTGGTGCTGGTGGGGGAGGCCAGGCGCTGCACCGCCACACCCGCCAACGGGCTAAGGTCAACGGCGTCCGAGCAGGCCATGACGACGCCGGGCGCATAGCCCATCGCCTCCGCCGTCAGTGCGGCGTAGGCCACACTCCCGCCCAGGCGCGGCCCGTCCGGCATCAGGTCCTGCGATACATGGCCGATGGCTAGGTAATAGATCGGGCTGGTGAATTCCATCACGGTCACCGATCACCGGCTCGTCGCTGCACGCCGCGGCCCGGGATGCGCGGACGCGCGAATGCCTGCTGTTCGACGGCGCTCGACCGCCACAGCGAAGGATGCTCAGACGGGTCACGCACCATGTCCGAGGGGCGACTTGGGGAAGATGGTGACTTTGCGCTTCGGGCCTTCGCCCACGCTCTCGGTGCGCACGTTAGGGTGATCGCGCAATTCGAGGTGGATGAGGCGGCGTTCGTCGGGCGGCATCGGCTCGAGGGCGATAGGGCGCTGGCGCTCGGCCACCTGCTCGGCGGTGCGCCGCGCCATGCGGCGCAGTTGCTCGTGACGGCGGCGGCGGTAATTTTCCACGTCAATGACCACACTCAGGCCCTTGCCTAACTGTTTCGCGACCAGTTGGCGGATGAGGTATTGCAGCGCATTCAGCGTTTCCCCGCGACGGCCGATCAGCACGCTCAGGTCGTCACCGTGAACGTCCAGCAAGATCGAGATCAAGCCGTTCTCGTCCGGCTCGGTGCGGCTGGCTGTGACGGTGGCCGTAATTTTCATCTTGGCCAGCAGTTGTTCCAGGGCGGCACACGCCGTGGCGATATCGGTTTCCGACGGTTCAAGCGCGAGAGCAGCGGACATGGCGATTTCCTTACGTGCACGCGGCGCTAGTCATCTCTTCTTGCGCGGCTTCTCTTTCGGCTTTTCGAGCGCAGCCGGCGCCGCCATGGCGGGCTTCAGATTCAGGGTGAACACAGTGCGCCAGTTGATCGGGTTGGTCAGGCTGTATTGCAGGATGCCCAGGATGTTCGAGACGACGAAGTAAACCGACAGGCCCGAGGCAAAGGTGAACGAGAAGTAGCCGAACATCAGTGTGGTGGTCAGCATCATCGCCTGCGACATCTGCGCTGCCTGGGCGTCAGTCGCGGGCGGCGTCATCACCTTGCTCTGCAGGAAACTGGTGATGACGACCAGGATGGGCATGACGAAGAAGGGGTCGGGCAGGCCCAGGTTCATCCACAACAGGCGATTGTCCAGCGGGATCAGGCGCTCGACGTTGGGCAGGAACCCGTACAGGTTGGTAGACAGCGCAAGCAACTGCGCTGGCGAGGCGGCGATGGCGGTGGTGATGGCCTGATACAGGCCGATCAGGATCGGCAGCTGGATCAGCATGGGCAGACAGCCGCCGAAGGGGTTGATGCCATTGCGCTGCCACAATTTCATCTGCTCCTGGGCCAGCGCCTCGCGATTGTCGGCGTATTTCCTTTGAATGGCTTTCCACTCGTCGCTCTGCTGAAGTTCCTGCATCTTCTTCTGCGACAGCTGCGATTGCCACGTCAGCGGAAACGTTATCAGGCGAATCAGAACCGTCAGCGCGATGATCGTCAGCGTCAGATTGTTGCCCAACACCTGGTACAACAACAACATGGCGTTGACGAGCGGTTGAATGATCAGCAAATCCCACATACGACACCTTCTCTACTGGCTGGGCGCGAAGGCCCACTTGAACGCACCCGCCGGCGTGTAGGCTACCAATAAGTTGCTGCCCTGATAAACCGCCGCGATCACCAGGTCGCGCTCCGCGATCACCAGCGGCTTGGTGTAGATGTGCCCGCCGCCGGGGATGTTCTGCGTCCATTGTAGCGCACCGTCGGCGGTGTTGAGGGCGAACAGGTTGCTGTCCCGGTCGCCGATGAAGAGCAGGTCGTCTAAGAGCGCCGGCGTGTTGCGGATCTTGCCGCCGGGCGTCCGGCGCCAGAGCTCCTGCCCGTTCCCGGCTTTGACGGCAAAGACCGCCCCCGCCAAGTCGGCGTAGTAGACGACGCCATCGCGTACGGCCGGCCCGCCCCAGACCCAATTGGTCGCCTCGGCGCGCCACAACTCCCGGCCATCGGCGGCCCGGAGCGCCACGACCTTGTTGCCGAACGTGCCGACGTACAGGATTCCGTCCACCAGCGCCGGCGTGCCGCCCAACGACGCGCCCAGATCAACGCTCCACTTGAGCGAGCCGTCGCGCCGGTTCAGCGCATAGAGGCTATGGTCGAGGGAGGCGACGTAGACGGACGTCTCATCCACCAGCGGGGCCGTCCAGATGGGATGTTTGGTTGACTTGAACGTCCAGCGGTGCTCGCCGGTCAGCGCGTCCACGGCGATGACCTGGTTATTGGCCAGGCCGACGTAGGCGACGCCGTCGCGGACGACGATGCCCCCAATGACGCGGTTATCTACTGGCGGCATCACCAGTCCGAAGAAGGTGGCCTCGTCGCCGCCGGGGATGAGCGGGCAGGGGGCAGTGGCCGTGGCCAGCCGGTCGCGGGCGCGCGAGTCCAGCGCCAGGCACCACTTCTGCGCGCCGGTCGCCGGATTCAGCCCGAAGAGCGCGCCGTGAAACTGACCCGGGGTGCCCTCGGAACCCACGACGATGATCTCCTCGCTGACCCCGGGTTCAGCAAAGAACAGCTCACCGCCCGGCGTCGGCGGGAACGCCCAGCGCTGTTTGCCATCGCTCAGATTGACGGCGATGACTTGATGGTTGTAGGCGACAAACGCCAGTTCATTGTTGGCGGATAAACCAGGCCAGGAGTTGGGCGGCGGGGCCACGCAGGCCGAGGCAAACAGCGCCAGGCCCAAGCCAAAGAGGAGCAGACGGAGGGGTTTCATAACTTGCTCAAGCCATGAGAGTCACGAATGAGAACGACGGCAGCGCTTTCCTTTTGCCGGATGCCGCATCGGTCACGGAACCGGGTCATAACCGCCGGGGTTGAGCGGGTTGCAGCGCAGGACGCGCCAGACCGCCAGCCAGCCGCCTTTGAGTACGCCGTACTTCTGAATAGCTGCAAAGCCGTAGCGCGAGCAGGAAGGGTAGAAGCGGCAGGTGTTGACGGGCATGGCGCGGGAAAGAGTCAACTGATAGAGGCGGATGACCGCCAGCAGCAGCGTGCGAGGCAATTGCGTCAGGCGGAAATCCGGCTTCCACTCGGGCAGCGGCCCCGGGTCCGGCCAGCCGCCCTGGCCGTGCGTTTCTATTGGGGCAGCAGAGTCCGTAGCGTTATTCGATGACGTTGGTGACGACATGGGCCTTCTGTAAGAGCTGGGCCAGCACGGCGCGGACTTCGGGCATTTTGCATTCGACGATCGGCGCACGCGCGATCAGGATCAGGTCCCACTCGGGCGCGATCTCGGCCGCCAGAGTTCGCAGCGCTTCACGCAGCAAGCGTTTTGCCCGGTTGCGCTTGACCGCCGTCCCAACCGACCGGCCAGCGGTGACGCCGACCCGGGCTGCGGCCCGGCCTTCCGGACTGCGCGCCGCCACAAGAACAACAAGCGGGTGGGCGTAGGATCGTCCATCGCGCCGCACCCGCTCGAAGTCGGTTGTGCTTCGCAGTCGGAGCATGGCCCCGGCCTCGCGCTGCGCGCCTCCACCCCCTGCCCTCTAAAGGGGTGGGGGTCGGGGTCATCTCAGCGCGCGCTGTCGCGGGTCACGGGCGCCTTGTGGCTCTTCCAGTTAAACTTTTTGACGTGGTTATTCATGCCCGTCGCCAACTGCCAACGCCCGCGCGCCCGGCGCGCCTTGAGCACCCGGCGCCCGCCCTTGGTCGCCATGCGGGCGCGGAAGCCATGCACCCGCACGCGCCGACGGATCTTGGGCTGATAGGTTCGTTTGGTCATCGCGCAATCCTCAGCTTCACCTTTGTCTGAACAGGAGCGACCGTCTCCTTTGAAAGGTCGCCCCTGACTGTTAACAGAGCGGCGGGATTATAGCGAACGGGGAAAGAAGTGTCAAAGCAGACGGCTCGGGGCAGGTGTCTGTTGAGCGGCCCGGGTCGAATCTTCGAGCGCCCGCAGCACGTGCGCCGCTGCTTGGCAGCTCCTCTCATCTTCCCCATCTCGGCTGATAGTCGGCGCGCGGGTTGCGCGTGAGGCGTGTCAGATCACTGCCATCCGGGCGGACGGCGTACAACTCATTGTTGCCATCGCGAAACGAGGCGAAGGCGATCCACTGACCGTCCGGCGAGAAGCCCGGCCCGACGTTGTCGCTGTCCGTCGTCAACCGACGCAGGTTGCCGCCATCTACGTTGATCAGGAAAATGTGGCGATTGTTGAACGGGCCTTGATAGAACGTCAGCGCCTGGCCATCCGCCGAGAAGGCGCTGCGTCCGCCCATCTCGGGCAGGTCGGTCACCTGACGCAGATCGGTGCCATCGGCGGCCATCACCCACAACTGCCGCTGACCAGAGCGATTGGAGGCAAAGGCGATCCGTTGCCCGTTCGGCGCCCAGGTCGGGTCAATACTCTCTCGCCCGTACGTCAGTTGCTGCGGGTTGGAGCCGTCGGCGGCCATGAGCCAGATCTGCTGCAACCCGCCGGCGTTGGAGGTGTAGACGATGCGCGTCCCGTCCGGCGAGAGTTCGGGCGCGAAGTTGCCGGCGCCGTTGTGTGTCAGTTGCGTCACGTTCGCGCCGGCAATGTCCATGCGGAAGATTTCGTAATTGGCGCCGCTGACCTGCCGCGCCCAAAGAATGCCGTCCCCATCTGGCGTGAGCGAGGCGTACCAGTCGCCGACTTCATTGTTCGTCAACTGCACGACGACCATGTTCGCCAGGTTGAGCAGGCAGATCTCATCGTCGTTGCCGTCGAAGCAGGTGTAGACGATCTTGCCGCTGAGCGTCGGGTTCGGCAGCAAAGCGGGCGTCAACGTCGGCAGGCCGGTCGCGGGGAGGGTAGGCGGGATGAAGGGTGGGAGTGGCCCGCCGGTGGGCGTCGCCGTGCTGATGAACGGCACGGCGGTCGGCGGTAGGACGGTGGCCTCGGCCAGCGGCTTGGGCCGGGATGTCGCACCGGTCAGCCAGCCCGCCAGCGCCAACCCACCCAGCCCGCCACAGATCAACACCGTCCCAAACATCAGCAGGACGAGCAGCCAACGCTGCCCGGGCAGACCTTCAGGTTTCATCATGTCGCCGTTGTTTCATCCGCCGGCGTTTTCAGATTCAAAATACTGGTTGCCAACCGCCGATCTCTATTCTATACTGCCACTCACGCTCACTCTATCCATCGTCCGCTTGAGCGCAGGAGTCCCCCATGTCCGACAAGCTTACTGCCCCAACTGCCGCCAGCGTCAATGCAACCGGCCTGTCCGATATCTCGCCCCAGGAAATGGCCAGCCTGTTTCCGGAACGCACCTCGCCGGACGCTCTGGCCGTAGCCGAGGCCGGCCCGGATGCGGGGTTCGAGGCGACGATGCGACCCTACGCCACGCTGCCGGAGGCGGAGACCGCTGCCGCCCCCGAAACCGTCATGGCTGCGGCAGCGGCCGGCGCGCGCCCGACCGGCAATCAGATGTTCGATCCCGAGATCCGCTTTTACGGCATCGAGATCAAGGAAGAACTGATCGGCCCGCAGGCGGAGAAGTATGAGGCGGCTGCTGCTCTCGACGCCAGTGCGGAGTTGGTCAACCTGTTCATTACCGATGACCTGCTGAAGAAGACGTGGAGCAAAATCGAAGCGCTGGAAAACGAAATCACGGTCAGCCGTGAGATCAGCACCGGCGCCGGTTACGTTCTGCTGGACCGACTGCGCAACGCGCGTAACTATCTGTTGCACAACCGGGACAAGTTCGAAGAGGCGCAGCAGGAAGTGGTTCAGGTGGATTTCCGCTTCACGCGCATCCGCAAGATCGAGTGGTTCGAGAAACCGCCGTTGATCTTTGCCTGGCTGATCGCCGTCACCACCGCGCTGGTGGCTGTCGCGGTCTGGGGTGTCAACTGGCTGGGCGGCCTGGATGCCGTGCTCCGGCAGATGGGCGGCGCAGAGGTCTCCACCGCAACGACCCTGGCCCTCCTCGTCTCCATCTGGGCGGGTGGCCTGGGCGGAGTCACGGTCGGGTTCTACTCCTTGTGGCGGCACGTGGCGCAGCTCAAGGACTATGATCCGGAGTTTGCGCTGTGGTACTACGTGAACCCCATCATGGGCCTGTTGCTTGGCGTGTTCGTGTTCATGCTTTCCAACGCCAACCTGGTGCAGTTCACCACCAATTGGGCCATCTTTCTGTTGGCCTATGCGGTGGGCTTCCAGCAACAACTCGTGTTCGGCATCCTGAACGGCATCGTCCAGCGGCTGTTGCCGTCCGGGCCAAAGACCGGGGCCGAGGCCGCCAGCTAAGACCCGACGTGAAGGTGCCGTCATGCCTAACGAACGGTCCGTCCTCGAGACGGACTGTTTTGTTGGGCCGACCCTATCTCGCACGAAAGCGGTCATCAGAAAACGGGTCGGCGCTGTTTAGAACCTGCCTCTAAACCGAAGGTCTGGCGAAGGCATTGCCTTCGCCAGACCTTCGAGAGACCTTCGGCACGGGGCAGGTCGGCGAGGATGCCGGCTTCAGCCTTCTTCCGGCGCAGGAAAGCCGGCCACGTTGTAGCCGGCATCCACGTAGTGGATCTCGCCGGTAACGCCTGCCGCCAGGTCAGAGCACAGGTACACCGCGGCGTTGCCCACGTCATTAATAGTGATGTTGCGGCGCAGCAGGCTGACTTTGGCGAATTCGGAGATCATCTGACGTGAGCCGGCGATGCCGGCTACGGCCAGCGTGCGGATGGGGCCGGCGGAGATGGCGTTGACGCGCAGGCGCTTCTCGTGCGTGCCCAGGTCGAGCGCCAGGTAGCGCACGCTGGCTTCGAGCGCGGCCTTGGCGACGCCCATCACATTGTAATGCGGCACGGCCCGCACCGAACCGAGGTAGGTCATCGTCAACAGGGCGCCGCCCGGTTTCATGATCGGCAGGAACTCGCGGGCCAGCGCGGTGAACGAGTAGACGCTGATGTCCAGGGCCAGGGCGAAGCCGGCGCGGCTGACGGCGTAGTATGGCCCGTTCAAATCGTTGCGGTTGGCGAAGGCGATGGAGTGAACGAGGATGTCCAACTCGCCGAAACGGGACCGGGTCTTCTCGACGATGGCGGCCAGGTCCTCGTCCCGGCCCACGTCGCACGGCTCGACGAAATCGGAGCCAAGCGAGGCGGCCAGCGGGCGCACGCGGCGCTCCAGCTTTTCGCCGGCATAGCTGAAGCCCAGGGTGGCCCCTTCGCGGTGCATGGCCTGCGCGATGCCCCAGGCGATGCTGTGATCGTTGGCGACGCCGAAGATGAGGGCGGTCTTGCCGGAGAGGAGTCCCATGAGTTTGCCTCCAAGAAGATGGTACGGTAAATCAGGAGTCAGAAGATAGATGCGGCTTGTTCTGAATCCTGAACTCTGAATGCTTGAGTTTGAAATTCCAGGCCAGGCTGCGCCACGGCTCGGGCACAGCGTCAATGCCGACGCGCGGGCGAGCGATGATGGCGTCCTGGGGTGTGCGGGCTGTGCGTTCGATGAACAGGACGGCGTCGCGCGCGCACAGGTCGTGGCCGTTCAGGCGGCCTGTGAGATGGAGGGCCTGCGTCAGCTTCCCCGGGCCGTTCGTCAGTTGGTGGTCGGGCCAAGGGCCGCGCCGGCGGCGCATCACGTCCAGGCCCTCCACCGGTTCCATCGCGCGAATCAACACCGCAGCGGGAAAGCCGTTGCGCTCAGTGACGATGTTGAGCATCCAGTGCAGGCCATAGTTGAGATAGAGGTAAGCACAGCCAGGCGGGCCGTACATCACGGCGGTGCGCGGCGTGCGCCCGGCGCGAGCGTGACAGGCCAGATCGGTTTCGCCAACGTAGGCTTCGGTCTCGAGGATGAGACCGCTTAGTCGTTCTCCGGCGAGGACGCGCACCAGCCGCTGACCGAGCAGCTCACGGGCGACGGTCACAGTGTCGCGGGCAAAGAAGGTGCGGGCCAGGCGGGGCACGGCGGTTCTCAACGGTGCGTATTCTACCCGTAGAGGGCAGGGCTTGGAGTGTGCACGCAAAGGTTGTCAGCCGCTCCTTCGACTGCGCGGGCAAAAGCAGCCCGCTCCGCTCAGGATGCGGCTGTCACTGACATCTTTGGCGTGCACACGGGCTTGGAGCACGTTTTCACAACACGCGCGTCATGTGTTAAGCTTCAACTCGAAGTATAAGTAGATCACGAAACGGCGCATCCTTCGACTGCGGGCCGCGCGTTCTGAGCGGAGCGAGGCGCAGTCGAAAAAGCGCGGCCCTCTCCTGAGCGAAGCCGAAGGATCAGGATGCTTTCGTGAAGTACTGAGTATGGACTGGCTGCAACTCTTTTTGCTGGGCGGGTTGGCGATTCTGTTGATGATGACGGCGCTGTGGCTCGTTAGCGTCGCGGCGACAGATGCCAGCCTGGTGGATATTTTCTGGGGGCCGGGCTTCGGCCTGGCGGCGCTGACTTACTTTGCGCTGAGCGAGGGCTGGGCCGGGCGCAAGCTGCTGAGCCTGGCGCTTACGCTGGTGTGGGGCCTGAGGTTGGGCCTGCACCTCTACCGGCGCAATCGGGGCAAGGGCGAAGATGACCGTTATCGGCGATTCCGTCAGCACTACGGACCGGAGCGTTACGGGTGGGTCAGCTTCTTTCAGGTCTTTCTATTACAGGGCGCGTTGATGTGGCTGATCTCTGCGCCGCTGCTGGTCGCGCAGCTCAGCCCGACGCCAAGCGCGTTTACCCTCTTCGATGCGCTTGGCTCGCTCATGTGGCTGATCGGTTTCGCTTTCGAGACGATCGGTGATTGGCAACTGGCGCAGTTCAAGGCGAACCCGGCCAATTACGGCAAGGTGCTGAAAGCCGGTCTGTGGCGTTACACGCGGCATCCCAACTGCTTCGGCGACGCCTGCATCTGGTGGGGCTTGTGGCTGATCGCCTGCAGCTCGCCCTGGGGTTGGATCACCGTCTTCGCGCCGGCGCTCATGACGTTCCTGCTGGTGCGGGTCTCCGGCGTGGCATTGCTGGAGCAGAACCTGGCGCAGCGACCTGGTTACCGGGAGTATATCGAAAGCACCAGCACATTCTTCCCGTGGCCGCCAAAACGAAGGCCGAAGGATGAAGACTGAAGGCTGACATCAGCCCTCCAATTTCTCTCCGGTCAGGAGTATCGCCATAGCCCCCAGCAACAACGCCGCGCCCAACCCGCCGGCCGGCTCCAGCCTCTCCCCGAAGAACAGCGCGGCCAGGGCGGAGGCGGTGAGCGGCTCCAACAGCGCGATGATGCTGGAGGTCGTGGCTGGCGTGTGTTTCAGGCCTTCCACATACAGCCAATAACCCAGCGCCGTAGGGACGACGCCGAGGTAGATCAAGAGCCCCCAGCCGACTGCCGGATAGGCCGTCACCAGGCCGGTGGCCAGGGCGAACGGCAGTAACAGCCCGGCGCTGGCTGTGAATCCCAGACCAACCGTCTGAAGCGGGGGATAGCGGCCGGCCAGTGCGCGGCCGCTCAGGGTCACAAGCGCGTAACTCAGGCCAGCGCCCAGCGCCAGGGTGATGCCCAACAGGTCGCCGGCGTGCGCTGCGCCTTCCAACGCCGTCAGGCCGGAAAGCAGCGCTGTGCCGCTAATCGCCAGCGTCAGCGCCAGGCCTATGCGCGCTGTCGGTCGTTCGCCCAGGAACAGCACCGCTAACGTCCCAACCATCACCGGCGCCGAGCAGATGGTGACGATCACGGCGACCGTGACGCCCAGGCGCGGGATGGCGCTGAACAGGCACACCTGATACGCCGCCATCGCCAGTCCCATCAGGCCAATGAGGCGCAGATCGCGCGGCGCCACCGGTAAGAGCCGCCGGCTACCGGTGCCCCAGGCGAGCAGGCCCAGAACCGGCACGGAAAACGCCATGCGCCAGAAACCGATGGAGGGCGCGTTGGCCGTCGGCGCCAGTTGGTAGATCGCGTTGGTGCTGACCGTGATCGTGCCCCACAATAAAGCCGCCAGGACGATGAGCCAGGCGCCGCGGCGGCTCACGTCAGTGCCCCCATCCCCCGTTGCCTCACGGCCTCATAGACCAGAAGCGCCGCCGCGGTCGCCACGTTGAGCGAGTTGACCTTGCCCATCATAGGGATGCGGACTTGCAGGTCGGCGGCGGCCAGCCATTCCGGGCTTAACCCCTTATCTTCCGCCCCCACGACAAGGGCGACCGGCCCCCGCAGATCGGCGTTGGTGTAGGTCAGCGTACCCTGCGGCGTCGCGGCTACCACCTGCACTTTCAGTGACCTTAACCACCTCAGTGCTTCAGCATTCCCCGCCTGCGCCACCGACACGGTGAACAGCGCGCCCCGGCTGGCCCGCACCGCGTTTGGGTTGGCGAGGTCGGTCACCGGGTCGCAGACGATCAGCGCGTCCACGCCGGCGGCGTCCGCCGTGCGGAGCATCGCGCCCAGGTTGCCGGGCTTCTCCACCCCTTCGGCCACGAGCAGGAGGGGTGGCTGGCGGAGGGTCAGATCGGTGAGTGCGCGGCGGGGCGTGGTGGCCACCGCCAGCCAGCCGTCCGGGTTCTCGCGGTAGGCCAGCTTCTCAAACACCGGTCGGGTGACCTCGATGAGCTCGGTTTCGGGCGGGAGCTGAAGAGGGAGGGGAGGCGAGCGGTGAAGTTCTGGGCAGATAATGACGGTTCGCGGCTGCAGGCCGGCGGCGAGCGCCAGGGCCAGCTCATCGCCGCCCTCGATAAGCAGCAATCCCTCGGCATCCCGTTGACGCCGTTTGTGCAAATTTGTTACGGCTTTGAGGCGGGGATTCTGGGCGCTGGTAATTTTCATTTTGGGTATTCACAACGACGAAAGTCGTGGTAAATTGATAGTGGTCAATACTCAGTTTCACAACCGGTTGTGGCATTAATTAAACATAGATATGTCGTGTCCCTCAAGCCCATTGGCGAAATGGTCCTGGACGCGCGGCCTGCCCGGCTCGACCGGACACAAGATGAGCGTTGTGCGCAAAAGGCACAACGCTCATTGTGTTTTATCCACCCTTCACCCTATCCTTTAGGAGGTTCCTATGCTTGGAGGTTACGCTGACCATATCGGCCATATTGACCTGTCCGCTGGAAAGGTGGAGTATAAGCCGATCCCCGAGGACTGGAAGCGCAAGTACATCGGTGGGCGCGGCCTGGGCGTCCGCTACGTGTATGAGGCCGGGCCGCAGGTGGATCCGCTTGGCCCGGACAACCTGCTGTGCTTCATGAACGGCCCGCTCACCGGGACAGAGGCCAACATGAGCGGTCGTATGGCCATTGTCACCAAGTCACCGCTGACCGGCACGGTGACCGACAGCCATCACGGCGGCTGGAGTGCGGCGCGCCTGCGCTGGGCGGGCTTCGACGGCCTGATCTTCAAAGGCCAGTCCGCCAAGCCGGTCTATGCCTACGTCCACGACGGCATCGTCGAACTGCACGATGCCTCCGAAGTCTGGGGCAAAGGCGTGCATGACACCGTCAAGCACTTCAAAGAAAAGTATGGTGAGAAAGACCTGACCGTCATCGCCATCGGCCCGGCCGGCGAGAACCTGGTCAAGTTCGCCTGCTGGGTGAACGAGAACGACCGCGCATCGGGCCGCGGCGGCACCGGCTGTGTGGGCGGCAGCAAGAAGCTCAAGGCCATTGTGGTGAAGGCCGAGAAGAAGATGCCCAAAGCCGCCGACAAGGATGCGTGGAAGTCGGCCCACGAGCGCGCGCTCAAGGCCATCATGGCCCCGGAGAACATCACCAGCCCGCGCAAGGGCGGCCTCTCGGTCTATGGCACCAACGTGCTGATGAACATCACCAGCAACATGGGCGCCCTGCCAACCAAGAACAGCATGTTGACTTCCTTCGGCGCGGACGCTGAGAAGATCAGCGGCGAGTACGTCAAGGAGCACATCCTGGTTGACGACCCGACTTGCCATGCCTGCCCGGTGGCCTGCAAGAAAGAGGTCGAAATCAAGGAAGGCCCGTGGAAGGGCTTACGCATGGAGAGCGTGGAATACGAGCCGGCCTGGTCGGTGGGCGCCAACCTGGGCAACAACGACGTCGCCACCGTGGCCAAGATGATTGACCTGTGCAATGACTACGGCATGGACGCCATCGAGACCGGCCACCCCCTCTCGGTGTGGATGGAGGCGACGGAGAAGGGCTATACCAACGGCTCCGGCAGCCTGAAGTGGGGCGACATCTACGGCATGACGGACGCCGTGCGCAAGATCGCGCTGCGCGAGGGCTTTGGCAACATCCTGGCCGATGGCGCGGACGCGGTCGCCAAGCACTTCGGCCATCCGGAGATTGCGATGACGGTCAAGGGCCAGGGCATCCCGGCCTACGATCCGCGCGGCCTGAAGGGCATGGGCATCGCCTACGCCACGAGCAATCGCGGCGCCTGCCACTTGCGCGCTTACACCCCGGCGGCCGAGCTGGGCGTGATGCCCTTCGGCTCACTCAAGGTGGACCCGCTGGCCTGGAAGGGCAAGGGTGAGCTGACCAAGGTCTTCCAGGATGTACACGCTTTCTCGGACAGCCTGGATCTGTGCAAATTCAGCGCCTTCGCCCAGGGCGCCGAGGAGTATGCGCAGCAATACTCGGCCATTGTCGGTGTGCCCTTCACGGCGGATGACGTGCTGAAGACCGGCGAGCGCATCTACAACCTGGAACGCCACTACAACAACCTGGCCGGCTTCTGTGAAGGCTCGGACTATCTGCCCAAGCGCTTCACCACCGAGGCCTCCACCATGCCCGGCTCGCAGGGCCACGTCTGTGAACTGGACCTGATGCTGGAGGAGTATTACAAGGCGCGCGGCTGGCAGAACGGCGTGGTGCCGGAAGAAAAATTGAAGGAGTTGGAAATCATCTGATCTCCAACCCGACTGCAGCGTAAGCTGAATCGAAACGACGCGCCCGAGAGGGCGCGTCGTTCTCTTAGGTGGGGCCGCTCGCCGTGGATGCTCTGCGTTCGACCGCCATCGCGAAGGGGCGCTCAGCCGCCGGCGCGGAACGTCTTTTTCGCGAAGCGCTCCCGAAAATCCGCCTCCCTGGCTTCGTCCACCTCGATCTCCAGCCGCACCTGGCCGACCTCGAGTGAGCCTAGGCGAAACGGCTCCAGAGGCGTCAGGCGCACCCGCCAGCCTTCGCCCGTGATCTCATCCGCAGAGGTCGCTGCGCCACCCATCTCCTCCAGATATTCGCGCAGCAGCCAAAGCGGGATGCCGCGCATGTCGTGCACGATCGTCGGCATGTCAGCCGCCGCCGACGGGAGGGAAGATATTGATTGTGTCGTTGGGCTGAATGACGTAGTCTAGCCCGCCGTCCAGGAACTCGGCATCCCGCCCATTGATGAAGAAATGAATGTGAGGATACAGCGTCCCGTCGCTGCGGTACAGCTCTTCTTTCAGGCCGGGGTAGCGTGCGATCAACGCCTCCAGCGCCTGCCGCACGGTTAGGCCGGCAGCTTCTGGGAACTCGATGCTCTTGCCGCCGACGATAGGGCGCAGGGTGGCATAGAAATTGATCTTCATGACCCTATTTTAGCCGGAGTCAATGACGGTTCAAGGCCCTTGTAGACTCGGGCAGATGGGGACATAGATCAACGACCTCCCTGCCGCACGACCTGGCGGCCTCAACCGGCCAGGGCTTTGAGCGCAGCCTGCGCGGCGGCGCGGACGCGCTGGTCGGAGTCGCGGGTGAGGTGTTGCAGCGTAGGCAGGGCGCTGGTGTGGCGGAACCGGCCGAGCAGTTGTGCAGCGGCCAGGCGGAGTTCGGCGTTGGTGGAGCGGGCAGCGTTGAGGGTGGCGCGCAGGCCCGGCTCGGCCAGTGCGAGCAGGCAGGTCTCGGCCACCGGGCGGGCGAGCGGGTGGGTGAGGGCCTCGGCCAACAGGGCGGCGGCGGCCGGCGTGCCAATGTGCGCCAGCGCCTCGCCCGCATGTTCACGCACTTGCGACGCGTCGTCGCGCAGCAACACATCCAGCACAGGCAGGCCCTCGTCCGTGCCCAATTCGGCCAGGACGCTGGCCACACGCTGGCGCACGCGCTCGACGGGGTCGTGGGCCAGTACGTGCAGCAGATCCATCGCTGCACTGCCCAGCACCATGCCGATGGCCCACGCCGCTGAGTAGCGCACCTCCGCTTCCGGATCATGGACCAGCTCGGCCAGCGCGGGCAGCAGGCCGGGGTCGCGCTGGGTGCGCAGCGCCAGCAGGGCGGCGCTGCGCACGCGCGGGTCGGCATCCTTCAGGCCAAGCAAGGCGATTTCCAGGGCGCGCGCATCCTCCAGCCGTCCGCACATCTCCATCACGCGCCGCCGCACCCACAGGTCGCGGTCCTGCGAGAGCTTCTGCAGTGACGCATATAATAACCGGCTATCGCGCAGGCGGCCCAGCGCGCCGACTAGCGCCCAACGCACCCGCCACTCCGGGTCTTGGGACATCGGGATCAGCGCGGCGATGACGCGGCTATCCTGAATGCTGCTGAGCGCTTCCACTGCCTTCTGGCGCACCAGCCAGTCGCGGTCGCCGAGCGCCTCGATGAGCACATTGACGCCGCGCCGCCCGCGCACGCGCCCCAGCGCCTCGGCTGCCGGCACCCGGATGGAGGCATCCGGCAGGCGTGTGGCGTTGAGCAGGATGCTGACCGCCACCTCGTCGCCGAGCAGGCTGAGCGCCTGCGCCGCCGCCCAGCGCGTCATGCTCTCGCTGTGGCCATCGTACAGGTAGCGCTGCAAATACGATTTGAGATCGCTGATGACGTTCTCGTCGTTGATCTGGCCGAAGATACTGAGCGCGGCCTCGCGCGTTGTGGGATCGCTGACGGCGGCGAGCAGGCCGGCGTAAGCGGCCTCGCCACCGATCATGCCCAGCGCCTGCAGGGCGGCGTGGCGCACCGGCAGTTGCGGGTCGGCCAGCAGTCGGCTGAGCGCCGGGATCACGCTGCCATCACCGATCATGCCGAGCAGGTCCACGCTGCGCTCGCGGATGGCGGTCTCCGGGCGTTGCAGGGATTGGACAAGCACGGGCACCGCCGCCGGGCCGAGGCGCAGCAATGACTCGGTAGCGGCGTCGCGCAGCGAGGCCTCGGAGCTGTTCAGCGCCTCCACCAGATCGGGCAAGGCCTCGGGTCGGGCCAGCCAGCCGAGCAGATGCGCCGCATAGGCGCTGTTGGGCGTGCGCCGCGCCGCCAGCTCACGCCGCAATGGCGCTGCCGGAATGATGGGCCGCAGGATGGCCGTGCGGGGCGTGCCGCTGCGCCGGCCCGTCGGTTCCATCACGATCTTGAACAGGGCTTCCAGGCTGGCATTACGGATCGAGTCGTTCGGGTCATTGAGCGCGGCTACCAGCTCCGGCACGGCGTCCACGTGCCCAATGTTGCCCAGGGCCTTGATGACGGCGGGCCGCGTCCAGGCATCCTGCCGCATGAGCTCGAGCAGGGGCGCCACCACGCGCTCATCGCCGCTGCGGCTGATGGCCTCGATGGCGGCCTGTCGGAGCCAGAAGTCGCCGTGGGCAGCGGCTTTGAGCAGGGCCGGCAGCGCCGCCTGGTCGCCCAGCTTGCCAAGCGACTGTGCGGCTGCGCGGCGCACGGTCGGGAACTCCGCTGCGTCCTCCAGCCGCTCGCGCAGGGCCGCGCTGCCGATGGCGATGGGCAGCTCGCCCAGCATCTCCGCCGCCCATTGGCGGACCTCGGCAGCCGGATGTCGCAAGGATTGGACCGCCAGATCGGGCTGAGTGTGGCCGATCTCCAGTAGCACGCTCAGCGCCGCGTTGCGGCGAACGGCGCTGCTCTCCTGCAGCACTTTGACGAGCAATCCGATAGTGTCCGGCCCTGCCTGGCGCGTCAGCGCCTGTGAGATGGCCTCCTGCACCGGCACATGCGGGTCGCCCAGGGCTTTGATGAGCCCCTCGACCGCAGCGGCTGAAGGGTATTCGGCCAGCAGGAGCGCGGCGTCGCGGCGTTCATGCGCATCCGGGCTGCCCAGCGCCTGCCCGGCCTCGGCAATGCGATCAGACACGGCGTTTATCCTTCACATAGGCGCTGCCGCCGCGCGACTTAGCAAACTGCTTCAACTCTGCGCCTAGCTCGCCCACCTCCCAATGGCTGCCGATGGGCCGGTGCTCGTTGTGGACGATGGCGACGACGACACCCAGCAGCGGGAATTTGCGGATGATGCCCTGCCGGTCGCGGGCGGTGATGTAGCCGCGGCGCCGGTCAATGGGCGTATACAGCTCGGGGGCCTGACGCTCGAAGTCGGCGATCAGGCGCTGGGCGATGGCGTCGCTGCGGTCGGGCGTCGAGATGACGACGAAGTCGTCGCCGCCGATATGGCCGACCAGGTCCGTGGCGTTGCCCAGGTCGGCGACGGCGGCGGTGACCAGGCGCGCGAGCAGGCGCAAAGCCTCGTCGCCGGCGGGGAAGCCGTACACGTCGTTGTAAGCTTTGAAATGGTTGAGGTCAATATAAAGCACCGCAAACAAAGGGCCATTTGGCTCGGTGAGGCGCTTGATCTCCTGCTCGATGATCAGGTTCCCAGGCAGGCCGCTGAGCGGGTTGAGAGACGGCTTGAGATGGGCGCGGCGGATGTGGGCGCGCGCCCGGGCGATCAGTTCGGCGAAGTCTAGCGGTTTGAGCAGATAGTCATCGGCACCGCTCTCGAAGGCAGCGAGGATGTTCTCGGGCCGCGTGTGATTGGAGAACAGGATGATGGGGATGTGGCGCGTGCGTGTGTCGTTCAGCAGCAGGCCGCACAGATGTTGCGCATCCATGTCGGGCAGGTAGGCGTCGCTGAGGATCAGGTCCGGCGGCTGATGCCGGGCGTAATCCACGGCCTCCGTGCCGTTGCGCAGCGCGACGACCTGGAAGCCGGCGCGCTCGAGGTTGAAACGCACCAGTTGCAGCGTGATGACGTCGTCCTCGGCCAGCAGAATCACACCGGCGGAGAGGGGCGAGGTCGGCATGGCGTCCTCCCTATCTCACCTCACATCAACAACCATTCGAACCATTCACGGGCGTAGAGGCCGGCGAGGGCCACCAGGATCATCTTAGCCGTCTTGCCCAGGGCGCAGAAGCCGAGGAAATGCACCACCGGCATCCGCAGCGCCCCCGCCGCCACGCCCGCCAGGTCGAAGACCGGCAGCGGCAGAAAGGCCAGGACGACAATCGCAACCGGCCCGTAACGCCTCATCCACGTCACCAGCCGATCGTACAGGTCACGATTCTCGATGATGGCCTGACCGCTGAAGCCGGCCAGGTAGCCGGAGAGTTCCCCCAACGCTGCGCCCAGACCGGCGGCAACACCTACACCAAAGGGGTTGAGTGATTGCAGCGTGCCGGCGCCAAAGACCAGGGCTAGGCCCGGCGCCGGCAGCACGATGGTGGCGTTTGCCAGTAGGGACAGCAGAAAGATACCGGGGTAACCGTAAGCGCGCAGGATGTCGGCCCGGTCACGGATCGCGTAGACGAACAGCGTCAGGGCGACGACAAAGACGATCATGCCCAGCCGGACCAGTTGCAGCCGACGGCTGGCTTTCGTCGGCGCCCCTCGAAGTGCAAAGGTGGGCTGTGTGCTCCCGCTGGGGTGTGGGTCAGGCACGGGGGCCATAGTTCTTACCCGTCGCGCTCAACCGCCAGTGCTCAGGCCTCGGTGATTTCGATGGTGTTGATCCGGGTCCCCGGCTGGCGCGCGCTGCCCGGGTCACGTTCCGGGATGGCGAGCACGACATCCAGACCTTGAATGACCTTCCCGAAGACGGAGTGCTTGTTGTTGAGGTGCGGGGTGGGGCCGTGGGTGATGAAGAACTGACTGCCGTTCGTGTTCGGCCCAGCGTTGGCCATAGAGAGAATGCCGGCGGCGTCGTGGCGCAGCGTCGGGTGGAATTCATCCTGGAAGCGGTAGCCGGGGCCGCCGCGCCCGGAGCCGGTGGGATCGCCGCCCTGCGCCATGAAGCCCTTGATCACGCGGTGGAAGGTCACGCCGTCATAGAAGCCGTCGCGCGCCAGAAAGACGAAGTTATTGACGGTCACCGGTGCCTTGTCCGCAAACAACTCGACGACGAAGTCGCCCCGCTCGGTTTTGAACGTGGCAGTGTAGGTCTTCGACTTGTCAATCGTCAGCGGTGGCGGTGCAGCATATTGTTTTGTCACGGGTCAACCTTTCAGGATGGGATAGGGCAATTGTACATGAATTCGTAAGTGCGTCGTTTGGTATCATTCCGTCACCGCCAGGGTGCCCGGCGCGTCATACTTGCTCAGAGATGACGCCGATCTTCGACGGGCCGATCTTCGACGGACCGCTGGCCCAGACGCAGCCCCTGACGTCGCTGAACTGGAGCGCCCACGACGTGCCTTCCCCCGCCGAACCGGATTCGCGCGCCGTCGAAGCTCTGTGCGAGCGGCTCTTCTCCGACCACGAACGACCGATCCTCAACTATCTGTACCGCCTGCTCGGCGATCCGGCGCTGGCCGAGGACCTGACCCAGGAAACATTCACCCGCGCCTGGAACGCGCGCCGCAGCCTGCCCGGCCTTCAGAACCCGCGCGCCTGGCTGTACCGCGTCGCTACCAACCTGGCCCGGGACCATCTCCGTCGCGCCCGGCTGCTGGCCTGGCTGCCCTTCTTCGCCGATGAAGACCGCGAGCCGGCGCTGCTGGCCGAGGCCTCCGACGACGACCCGCTGGAGACGCTGAAAATGCGTCGCGCTCTGCTCAAGCTGTCGGAGGATTATCGCGTGCCGCTGGTGCTCTACACCTGTCAGGCATTTAGCGTGGCCGAGATCGCGGCCACACTCAACCTCTCCAACGATGCCGTGAAACAACGCTTGGTGCGCGCGCGGAAGCAGTTGCGTGAGGCGTATGAGAGTTTGTAACCATGAATCAACACAAATGATCAAGAATAAACAAGATCACCCGAGGCGCTTCACTCCAATTGACAAACAGCCCTGCACGGTCAATGGCTTTCGCTAAGCGTCACAGCGATCCGTGTCCGTTCGTGGCTGAACGATTATGACTGAGCACGTCCAAGAGCAACTGGCCTACTATCGCGATCTGACGCCCGATGAGCGTCGGGCTGTGGACTCGCACCTGGAGGCCTGCGCCGAGTGCCGCGCGACGCTGGCGGCCTTCGATCGGCAGGACGCCGCCCTGGCTGCCATCCGTGACATTCGCCCGCGCCGCAGGCTGCGCCCGGAGCGGCTGCCGATCCCGCGTGCCGGGCTGGTGCGTTTGGGAGAGGGATTGGCGCTGGCCGGCCTAGGCGCGGTGATCTGGCTGTTCGGGTTACAGATACAGGCGCTGGCGCAGGGCGGCGAGACACTGACGCCCGCTGCGCTGGAGCCGGGCATCACTCTGCCGCCGACACGTCTGATGCCGCCCTCGCCCTGGCTGCCTGCTCTGCCCTGGCTGGCCGGCGCGTTGTTCGCGGTGGGCGCGCTCTTTATCCTGACGCGCAAGAGCCTGCTGCCGACGCTCATCGGCGCGGCGCTGGCCACGCTGCTGCTCGTCAGCTTTGTTGCGCCGTTCTCCCTCTTGCCCAACCCGGTCGGTCTTTACTATCGCCTGGTCGGCGGCTACAGCTACGATCCACGCCTGCCGTTCAAGAACAGCTTCGTGATCGCCGGCGACCCGGCGGCCACGCTTCGGCCCTATCTGGATCAACTCATCGGCGAACGGGGCCTCGCCCCGCTCGACCCGAACTCGCCGCTGGCGCGCTACGAAATCGTGCGCGTCGGCCTGCATCCGCGCCAACACACCGTGGCGCTGGTCACCACGCGCTTCATCTACGCCGATGGCTCGTCGCGCGTATATCCGGTCCCCCTGCTGCGGCCTGTCGTCAACTTTGGCGGGTTCTGGCAGGGCGCCTGGACGGCGGACGGCCTGCAGCGCCTGCGCAGCGAGCATTTGGCCTTCCCGCGCCAGCCGTTCGCCACCGAGACCTCGCCCATTCGCCTGGGCGCGGTGCGGCAGGCGCCCTTGCACCCGGACGCCAACCGCCTGGACGAGGCCAACCCCGCCCACTGGTTGTGGGACAGCGTGCGCGTCGAACGGCTGACCGTTGCACCTGATGGGAGCGCCTTCCTCGTGGCGATTGAGACCGATGTCGCGCGCCGCCAGCTCTGGCTCGTCCCCTTCGATGGCTCAACGCCGACCGCGATCGGAGCGCCAGGCGATATTCGCGAGTACGGCTTCTCGCCGGATAGCGCCTACCTCATCTACACGCGCGTGGATCTGGGGGCTATCGCCGCGAACGCCGGGTATCCCTACGCCATCACCATGGTGCCGCGCGACCGTGCGCCGTCCGTTTCGTCTCGGCCTGAAGTCGAGTACTTCTTGCCGAACAACCTGGTGACGGGCCTGGCCTCGCCGCAATTGCCCGGCCTGACGGCGGAGGGCGTCTGGTTCTTCTCGGACGGCAAGCTGTGGCGCGCGCCGTATGCCGGCGGCGACCCGCAACTCCTGGCCGATCTCCCCGGCGTGGCGCTGCGCGACTTCGCGCCCCGGCCCGCGCCTGGCGGCGAGCGCGTGGCCTTCGTCTGCGATGGCAGATTGTGCCTGCTCGACCTGTCCACCGGCGCCATGACCCGGCTGGACGAGCTGCAACCGGCGGAGATGACCTGGTCGGCGGCGGGCGACCGGCTGGCGGTGATTGACCGCGACCCGAACAACTTGCGCCCGGTCTGGCTGTACGTACTCTCTGCCGATGGGACGGAACGACTGGCGGCCGAGATTGCGCCACGTGATGTGACCGACCCGCCGCAGTGGACGCCCGATGGCCGCGCCCTCTTCGTACAGACCTACCCGCAGGACGGGCGACGCATCATTGCCATGGAAGTGGCGAGCGGGCAGGTGGTGGATTTGAGCCAGGAGCACTGGGACGCCTACTTCGCTTTGCTGCCGGCTGGGCGCTCGCTGCTGCTCAACAACGGGCGCGGCGACTACTGGATCGCTGATATCATCATCAAATGATGACTTTCAACGGATTGACGCTGGCCCGGCTTACTTGTATATCTGTGCGTAAGCGGTGACATGCGCAAGACACGGGCCATCCTTCAACCTGTAGGATGGGGGGGGAGATGCCATGGACAACTATCCAATTGATCGGGGCAGAATCGCTGCGGCAGCCGCGACGCTCGAAAAGGAGGTCAAAGACCCGAAGGCCCAACACGACTCGGCCAGGATCGGCGTGCGGATGGGCCAGCTTTTGGTCTTGGCTGGGTTGGGCGGCTACGCCCTGTCATCCGTGCCCCTGCTGTTGTTGGTTGGGTTCTTCGGCCTCTTCGTTTACTTCCGCAGCCTGTACCAGATCGCCGGCCTGGAGGACTCTCTGACGACCTCCAAAAAGCAATTGGAAGACATCCGCAAAGTTCAGCAGGGGCTGTTTTGACGACGGTGACTAAACGTGTAAGTCACCGCGAAGCCCCGTCCTCCGTCATACCGGTCAAATCACTCTCAGGAGAATTGCCGGTATGACGATTGAGACCCCTCCCGCTGCGGCCTCGCGCCGCTCCCTCCTCCCGAACCTGGACGCGCTGTTCCGCCTGGCGGTGGTGTTCCTCGCCGCCGTCGTGCTGCTGGCGATGCTGCTCCTCGTCGGGCAGAGCGCCGTTTACAAAATCCACGAGTACGAGCGCGGCCTGCATCTGCGCGGCGGGCGTTTCCTCGCCGTCAACGAGCCGGGCTGGCATGTCCAAATCCCGCTGGTTGACACCGTCATCATCGTCGAGGTGCGCGAACGGCTGGGCTACGTCGAGCGCATCAACGCCGTCACCGCCGATAACCTCTCCATGGTGGTCTCGCTGCAGTACACCTACCGCGTCACCGATCCGCGCACCTACGCCCTCAATGTGGATGACCCCGAGCGTATCCTCTTCGAGTTCGTGCAAGGCAAGCTGCGCGACGTGACCAATAGCCGCAGCATGGCCGACATGATGGGCGCGCGCGCCGACTTCAACGAGACCATGCTGGCCGAGTTGCGCGCGAAGGAAAAGCAGTACGGCGTCAGCTTCATCACCGTGCAGATTCAGAGCGCCGAGCCGCCGGCCAACGTGGTGCGGGCGATTGAGGACCGGATGGTCGCCGTGCAGAGGCAGGAGCAGGCCGAGGCCGAGGCCGCCCAGCAACGCACCCTGGCGGATGCGCAGTTCTACGTCGCGCAAAAACAGGCCGACGCCGAGGCCTATCAGATTCAGCAGCGCGCGCAGGCGCAACAGGAGTCGGTGCGCCTACTGTTGGGCGAACTGAGCCAGCAGCCGGCGATCGCCGCGCAATACCTCGAATATCTGACGGCGCAGGAGCTCAGGAACAACAGCAAGTGGATCATCAGCCAGGGCAGCGGCGCGCCGCCGGTGATCGAACTGCGCGAGAGCCCCGGCGCGACCGGCCAACCCTGACCACTGAACCACTGATGACCATTGATCCACAGATAGTACAGATGACGCAGATATCTGTGAAAAGCTGTGTCATTCGTGGATGAAGCGCATGACCTCAAAACCGTCCACACTCTGGGGCTGGCTGTTGCTGCTGTTCGGGCCGGCGGTGCTGTGCGCCGCAACGGCGACGCTGCGCCCGCTCGACTGGCGTCCGCGCGCCTACACCGACGCCGGCTCGTACACTGTCTATGCCTACCGCCAATGGCAGTCCCTCGGGATTGAGGTGAAACGCGGCGATCTGGTGCGCCTCACGGCGCACGGACAGTGGCAATACTCACCGTTGGTGGGGCTGCACGGACCGGAGGGCGGCGGCAGGCCGGTGACCGTGGATACATATCCCCTGTCCACCTACGGCGCATTTGGCGGCGTCCTCTTGGGCCGTATCGGCGAGGATGGGCAACCCTTCGTCGTCGGGCGCGGCACAACCGTGATGGCTGAGACGGAGGGCAGGTTGTTCCTGCGTATCAACGATGACCTAATCGGCGATAACAAGGGCGCGCTGACCGTGACCGTCAGCGTCGAGCGTGCTGCCGGCCGGAACGCCAATCGTTGAGCGCCGACGCGCCAGGCCTCAGCGCCGGATGAGCGGCAGGTAAAGAGGAACGGCGTGCCGGCGCGGGTCGGCATCCACGTTGGCGTAGGGCCGAGGTGGCGGTGCGGCGCGACATGGGTAATTTCGACGAGCCGGCTTCTGGGTTGGTGCGCCCCTCGGCCTGAGCTATACTCGCCCGCCAGGACACTCACCCTGATGCCCGTCGCCCTCGTCTACGTCCCCTCGCCCGCGCACGATCAGCCCAACCATCCGGAGAACGCTGCGCGCCTGCCTGCCATCCAGCGCGCTGTGGAGGCCGCAATCTCCAATTTCCAATCCCATGATCGTCAGTCATCCGTCATCGCCCTTCCGCCTCAGCCGGCCACCTTCGAGCAGCTCACCCGCGTTCATCCGGCTCGATTTGTGGAGACGCTGGAGCGCCTGATGGCCGAAGCGCCCGGCTATATTGATTACGCGCCGACGTACATCACGCCGGATTCCTTCGAGTGCGCGCGGCTGGCCGCCGGCGGTGTGGTGCGCGCAGTGGACGCCGTGCTCGAGGGAGAGGCCGAAAGCGCCTTTGCGCTGGTGCGCCCGCCCGGTCACCATGCCACGCCCACACAGGCCATGGGCTTCTGCCTGTTCAGCAACGTGGCCATCGCAGCCCGGCATGCCCAGGCGCGCGGCTGCGGCAAGGTCATGATCGTGGATTTCGACGTGCACCATGGCAACGGCACGCAGGCCGTCTTTTACGCCGACCCGTCGGTGCTCTTCATCAGCCTGCATCAACAGGGTATCTATCCGTTGACGGGCGAGGCGGACGAGATCGGTGAGGGCGCCGGACGGGGCTGTACTCTCAATGTCCCGCTTCCGGCGAACGCCGGTGACGACGCCGCGGAGCGCGTGTACGCGCAGATCATTGGCCCGGCAGCGGAACGTTTCCAGCCCGATTTCCTCCTGGTCTCTGCAGGTTACGATGGACACTGGCGCGACCCGCTGGCCTCGCTTCAGTTCACGACCACCGGCTTCTTTCACCAGGTGCGCGCCCTGCGTGCGCTGGCGCAGCGGCACTGCGGCGGCAGACTCGTGCTTGCACTCGAGGGCGGCTACGACCGCGAAGCGCTGGCCGCCAGTGTCGTCGCCTCACTGCACGCCTTGCTCGGTCACGACTCGGCGCCCGATCCGCTCGGCCCCGCGCCCTATCGCGAGCCGGACGTTAGCCGTCGCCTCGCCCAGATCCTGGCCCTCCACCGCCTCTAGTCTCTTACTCGCCCCAACTCCCGGCTGTTGCAAAATGCCTTAAAACGTAGGATACTCCTCCACTACGAGGACACGCCTATGGCCGACATCGCATTGCGCACGTACCTCCAGCAGGTGGATCATCACATCGAGCAAAAACAGTTCGATGAAGCGATCTCACACTGTAAACATATCCTCACCCACTATCCCAAAAACATCGAGACCTACCGCTTGCTGGGCAAGGCCCTGCTAGAGAAGGGCCGGCACGGCGACGCTGCCGATATCTTCCAGCGCGTCCTGTCTGCCGTGCCCGATGACTTCGTCTCGCACGTGGGCATGGCCATCGTGCGCGAAGATGAGTCCAACCTGGAGGCCGCGCTCTGGCACATGGAGCGCGCCTTCGAGAGCAGCCCGGCGAACCCCGCGGTGCAGGAGGAACTGCGCCGGTTGTATGGGCGCCGCGATGGCGTGGTGCCGCCGCGCGCGCGCCTCACGCGCGGCGGCCTGGCCCGCCTCTACGCTCGCGGCGATCTGTTCGCTCAGGCCGAGAGCGAGTTGCGTGTTGCCCTGGCAGAGGACCCGGAGCGATTGGACCTGCACACTCTGCTCGCGCGGGTGTTAGCCGAGAACGGCCAGCGCGCTCAGGCCGCAGAGGTAGCCGCCGCCGTTCTCCAGAAACTGCCCTACAACCAGGAAGCCAATCGCCTGCTCGCCAGCCTCCTGACGGCGCAGAACCGGGCCGACGAAGCTCGCCCTTATCAACAGCGCCTCGAAGCGCTCGATCCGTATGAGCGTTTCACCGATGGCCCATTATCCGCACCGGTCCGGGAGGATGCGGTCCGCGTGCCATTACTCATCTATGATCCGGACCGCCAGGCGGCCGCCTCTCCGGACTGGGCCGAGTCGCTCGGCGCCGATCTCGAATCCGTTACGACGACGGTCGGCGCCGAAGAGCCGGATTGGCTGCGGCTGGGCAGCGACTTGTTGGCGGTGCAGACCGGCGCGCTGACCACTGGAACCAGCGCGCTGACCGGCGACCTCGACGAACCCTTCACCAGCGAGCTCCCCGAGCCGGGCGAAGTGCCCGACTGGATGCGCGATGTGGAGCCGATAAGCGCCCCGGTGACTGCCGAGTTGCCGGACTGGATGAAAGCCACTACGGGCATGATGGCCACCCCCGCTTCCGAAACCGAGGAGAAGCCGAAAGAAAAGACCGGCCAGCCCACCGACTGGCTTGACCAGACGGCTGCCGTCACTGTGTTCGGAAAGCTGGCCACCACACCCATCTCCGAAGAGGAGGTGCCGGATTGGCTGAAGGACATCGCGCCGCCGCTGCCCGCCGCTGCACCTGAACCGTCTCTCACCGAGATGCTCGGCGATTGGCGACCGACTGCCCCCATTACAGATGAAGGCTCTACGATGCCCCTGGCCGATGAGCTGCCGGATTGGTTGAAGACAGGCGGCCTGGATGTCTCCGCGTCGTTGCGCCCCGCCGAGAGTGATCCCACTCGTCGGTTGGAGCCGGATGAGCTTACCCAAGTGCTGGGCGAAGATGAACTGCCGGCCTGGCTCAAGAACATCCCGCCTGCGGCGAGCGCCGCGCCCGAAGCAGACTTGCCGGACTGGCTCAAACCGGTGACGCCGACGAACCTGGACGAATTGCCTCCGTGGCTGGCTGCCTCCGGCGCCACCGCTGCCGTGGCCGCCACTGCCGAACCAATGCCGCTGCCCGGCTGGCTGGAGAGTGTGACGCCCGAGACACCGCCCGAGCCGCCGGTTTCTTCTCCACCATCAGAGGCCGCGCCTTCAGAAACGCCCGCCGCCCGCGCCGCCGTCGAACTGCCGGACTTTCTTCAGCCGGCCTCGCCGGAAGCTATCGAGCGCGCCAACACCCCCGTCAACTGGGATGACTCGCCCACTATGGCCGACGATCTGGATCTGATCGAAGAAGGCGAAGTCCCGGATTGGGTCAAGGCGCTGGCGCCCGCTGACGCAGCGCCGCCCATTCCCACCACAGACCTGCCGCCCATCGTTGCTGAAGAGGTGCCTGACTGGCTCCGGCCCCAAACCGCAGCCGAGCAACCGTCGGTGGCTCCGGCGGCGCCTGAGGCCGAGGCGGCGCCGCCCGCCGAAGACCAGGCGCCCGCGACTGAAGGGGCGACTGCCGCTGCGCCCACCGCCGAGGTTCCAGTCTGGGCCGAGCCGACCCCGCCCGGCGCATCTGAAACCATCATGGGCTGGTTGCGCACCAAGGATATGCCCGACTGGCTCCGTGAGATGCGGGCTGCCGCGCGTGGTGAAGCGGAAACTCCAGCTTCTGCCCCGGCCGAACCATCCGCTGCCGAGCTGCCACAAGGCGAACCGGCCTTGCCGAGCTGGGTCGCCAGCACGCCCGAACCACCACCAGCCGACGTCACACCCTTAGCTGAGCCGTCGCCCACGGCTGTGCCCGACCTGAGCGCCATGAGCGAAGACGACGCCATGCGCTGGCTGGAAAGCCTGGCCGCGCGCCAGGGCGCCGATCCGGCGGAACTGACGACCACCGCCGAGGAGCGCGCCGCCTTCGTTGCGCCGGAAGTGCCGGTCGCTGCCGAGCCGGTCGCTGCAGAAGAAATGCCCGACTGGCTGAAGGCAACAGGCGCACCGCCCAGCGCCGAGCTGGCCTCAACCCCGGTCGAGCCGGTTGCGGCGCCGCCGGAGGGGGCCGTGCCCGACCTGAGCGCCATGAGCGAAGACGACGCCATGCGCTGGCTGGAAAGCCTGGCCGCGCGCCAGGGCGCCGATCCGGCGGAACTGACGACCACCGCCGAGGAGCGCGCCGCCTTCGTTGCGCCGGAAGTGCCGGTCGCTGCCGAGCCGGTCGCTGCAGAAGAAATGCCCGACTGGCTGAAGGCAACAGGCGCACCGCCCAGCGCCGAGCTGGCCTCAACCCCGGTCGAGCCGGTTGCGGCGCCGCCGGAGGGGGCCGTGCCCGACCTGAGCGCCATGAGCGAAGACGACGCCATGCGCTGGCTGGAAAGCCTGGCCGCGCGCCAGGGCGCCGATCCGGCGGAACTGACGACCACCGCCGAGGAGCGCGCCGCCTTCG
>JBBIQY010000032.1:0-37228 GCA_037442085.1 Anaerolineae bacterium | reverse complement strand
CACTAAATTATAGGTGGGCGATGTCCAGACCATCATAGACACAGAGGGCCGGGGTCGCGTCCGAGCTTCTCCCACTCGTGCGCGTCTTCGGTCAGTTGCCGCTGACGCCGCAGCCCCTCGCGGTTTTCGTTCAGCCAGTCGCGCAGGGTGGGCCACTCGCGGATGAGGGCCTCGTGCGCGACTTCCACTTCATCTTGCGCGGCAGTGACCAGGCGCGCCTCAGTGAGGATGCGCAGGACGGCCTCCAGCGTGGCGGTGTCCGTCGCGCGGGTGATCAGTTCGCTGAAGGGCACACGCCGCCGCGTGTCCGGCGACTCGTCCGTCGCGCCCAGCTCGGTCAACCGCAAAAAGATCATGCGGGCGATGGGCCGTTGCGCGGGCGTGAGGCGTTGCTGGAAGACGGCCTCGGCGGTCTGCGCGATGGCGCCCTGGACGCCGCCGGCCTCGCGATAACCGGAGAGCGTGAGCTTGCGCCCGCGCCGCCTCCGCCAGGTCTCATGCAGCGCGTGCGAGAGCAGCGGCAGCGCGCCCGGCTCATCCCCCACCTCGTCGAGCATCAACTCGACCAGTCCTTCCTGAATCGTCCAGCCGCCGCGCCGCGCCGGCTCGAGGATGGCGCTGGCTAACTCCGCCCGGCTCATTGCGCCGATGTATTCCTGCTGGCGCGAGATCCGTTCGCGCAGGCCGGCGTGCTGGGCACATTTGGCGTAGAAGTCCGCACGCAGGGCGAGGAGGACGCTGACCGCCCCGGTAGAGGTTTCCGTGGCGGTCAGCAAGTGATTGAGGAAGGCCTCGCGCTCGCCGGGCTGACGGCAGAGCGTGAACACTTCTTCGAACTGGTCAACGAACA
Source organism: Anaerolineae bacterium (assembly GCA_037442085.1). GTDB lineage: Bacteria > Chloroflexota > Anaerolineae > Anaerolineales > UBA6663 > JANWXR01. Next base: position 36,378 of record JBBIQY010000032.1, on the reverse strand, counting down.
ACAGCAGCCGGCGTTTGCTGTTGCGCGCCAGGAGCCGTTGTGCCGCGAGGCTCAGCGCGCGCGGCTCCTGCGCCAGATCTTGTCGCAGAGCAGTGAGGGCGGCGACGGAGGCCTCGTCCCGCGCCAGCACGGCGGCCAGCGCCTCGAGTGGATGAGGGCCGGGGGTGAAGGTGCGGATGTCCCACTGGCCGCTGTCGGCGGGCGGCAGCGCACCATCCGCCAGACGCTCGCCGCGTCGCAGGGCGGGGATGAGGCCGGCGCGCACGAGGGATGATTTGCCGCTCCCCGAAGCGCCGATGACGGCTAAAAACGAGGCGTCGGTCAGCCGCGCCGCAAGCTTCGCCGTCAGCGCCTCGCGCCCGAAGAACCGGTCGGCATCGCTTTCCTCGAAATACTGAAGGCCCTTGTAGGGCGGATCGCCCGGCTCGGGCGGGGTGTGTTCGTCCTCGGCGGGGCCGGGGGTGATGACGATGTTGTAGTAGTTGCGGATGATGTCGCGCCCGGCCACGTCGCCGGCGATATGGACATCGCGGCCAGCGCTGATGTGCGCGCCGGTGGCGGCCGGATCGGGTGAGGGGGCGGAAGGCTCGTCCATTGGGAAGACCCATTGTAGCCTGAAAGGCCGTTGTCGGCCGTATGCCGAAAATTGTGTAATTCGGCCTGTAGGCGCGGGTCTGAGAGCCGCGCCTACGAAATTACACACAAATCGGCAAACCGCCTCCGTTGTCCCTCCCCCCGGGCCCTCTTGCTGGGTGAGAGGGCCGGGGTGATGGCGTAGCACTCAATTCAGCGTCGTTCGGCGCAGGCGCAGGTAGAGCAGGTACGCCCGATAGAGCAGGGGGTTATAGACCTTGTCCCACGCGCCAACGGTGCGCACGAGTTTTCCGCCCCAGCCGCGCTTGAAGCGGTACACGCCCCATAGCCCGTCGCTGCGGGATTCAAACTGCGCTTCGAGGACGGCTTCATCTACATCCGGCACGCCCCATAAATCGTAGATCAGCGCGCCGCGTGCCCGGGCCCAGCGGATGGCCTCCCATTGCGCCAGGTATGGCGCCATCCGGGTGCGTTCTCGGTTCGCCGACGCGCCGTAGAAATACCAGGCGCGCTGACCGAGCGCAAAGGCCATCACGCCGGCGAGCGGCTCGCCGTGGTACTCGGCCAGTATCAGCTCGCACTGGCCGAGCGGGTGAAACAACTCGTAGGCCGTGCGATAGTAGGCGGGCGCGTGTACACCAAAGTGGTCGCGCGCGCCGGTAACGGCCAGCAGCGCGCAAAAGGCCTCGAGGTCGGCTGGCGAGCGGGCCGCACGCGCCGTCACCTCCTTCTTCGTCGCCAGCCGAATGTTGTAGCGCGTCTTCTGTTTCATCCGCGCGAGCACATCGTCATCCGAGCCGGCGAGGTCGAGCAGCAGAGTTCGGCGCGGCTGAATGGTTTGGGGCGAAAGGCGAAAGCCGAAGCGGGCGAGGGCGGCAGCGGCCTCAGGTGAGTCCGGCCAGTCCGGCTCGATTTTCAGGAAGAGCACGCGACGCGCGCGGCAGGCGGCCTCCAGCGCGGCCCAGGTCTCCGGCTGGAAGCCCGACATGGCGTCGCCCAGCGGTCCGCGCGGGACGTAGGCTATCCTCAGCCCCAGGGGCAGACGGCGGAACAGAGTCAGCACGCCATTCGACCACTCGCTTTGCCAGCCAAACCTCGATTTCAACTCTCCCCAGGTGGGCGTTTGCAGGATGTGGGCCGTATTCCAGTGGAGTAAGTCGGGGCTCTCGGACACGCGCGCGATTGTAACATCGTGCAATACACGAGCCGGAATGCTTTACTTTTGCTTAGAGTCATGTTAATATCCGCGCCGGTTTTCACAAATACCCCGTTTGGAGCCAAGATGCAAGAGAGTTGGATATTCGTGGGCATCTTTTTTCTGCTTGCCGCGGTCTTTCCGGCTGCGCCGATCATTTTGCAGAGCGTGATCCTTGGCCCGAAGAAAAGCAACCCCATCAAGAACAGTACCTATGAGTGCGGCATCGAAACGTTCGGTGATACCTGGGTGCAGTTCAAGATGCAGTATTACATCTTCACCCTGGTGTTCGTGGTGTTCGACGTGGGGATGATGTTCCTGTTCCCGTTTGCCGTTGCGTATGGCCAGGCGCCGGCTTTCACGCTCATCGCCGTCGTCGGCTTTCTGGCCATCATCTGTGGCGCCCTGGCCTATGTCTGGCGCAAAGGCGCACTCAAGTGGGTGTAGCCCGAAGGATGTCGCGCGAGTCGCCTATCGTGAATCACGGTAGGCGTTTTGTTGTCTGGTGCCCGAGCGGCGTGTCACTTAGCTGTGCGGTTTTACGGCCTCGAATTGTGCGAATGCCACGAGCAGGCGGATAGCGCTTCGCGCCATTTGTGCACTTCGAGGCAACAGTAGCTCCTATGGATTTCTTCAACGACCCGATCGCCTTTCTCGCGGAATGGCTGCGCAGCCTGCTGGCTTTCATCCCGGAGCCGTGGCTGAGCCTGCTGCTCACGGCGCTGGGCGTCGTCGTGGTGAGCAGCCTGGCCCTGATGCTGCCGCTGTTCACCATCTGGCTGGAGCGGCGGGTGATCGCCCGGATGCAGGACCGGATCGGGCCGAACCGGGTGGGCTATCAGGGTCTGCTCCAGACCATCGCCGACGCCCTCAAGCTGCTGACGAAAGAAGATATCACGCCCATCGGCGCGGATAAGGTGGTGTATAACTTCGCGCCGATCCTGGTGGTGATCTCGGTCATCACGATGTGGGCCGTCATCCCCTTCGCCGTTAACGTCTACGGCACGGACCTCAACATCGGCGTCCTGTACATCGTGGCCGTCGGTTCGCTGGGCACGCTCGCCATTATGCTGGGCGGCTGGGCGTCCAACAACAAGTATGCCCTGCTCGGCGCGTTCCGCACGGTGGCCCAGCTGGTGTGCTACGAAGTGCCGATGATCCTGAGCATGGTCGTGCCGGTGTTGGTGGCCAGCAGTTGGGCGCAGGCGCAGGGGATCGCCGGCTTCAACCCGATGAGCCTGCGGGATATCGTCACGGCGCAGCAAGCCAGCCCGTTTCTGTTCGTGGCGCCCGTGGCGGCGCTGATCTTCTTCATCAGCTCCGTTGCCGAGACCGGCCGCGCGCCGTTCGACCTGCTCGAGGCCGAGTCCGAGATCGTGGCCGGCTTCAACATCGAATACTCGGGCATGAAGTTCGGCATGTTCATGGTGGCCGAGTTCCTGCATGCCTTCACCGTCGGCGCGCTGGTAGCGACCCTGTTCCTGGGCGGCTGGCAGGGCCCGTGGGCGGCGCAATACCCGCTCCTCGGCGTGGTCTACTTCCTGGCCAAGACGTTCGCCGCCTACTTCCTCGTCGTCCTCATGCGCGCGGCCCTGCCTCGCATCCGCATTGACCATCTGTTTGACATCAACTGGAAATTCCTGGTCCCCCTGGCGTTGGCCGCCATCGTCGTGACTATGGTGGTGAACAAGGTGGTGGACCCGGCGGTGGTCGGCCTGGGCTGGAACGCGCTGGCGCTGTTCGTCTCCAACTTGGTCATCGCCTGGATTGCTTTCACCTGGGCGGGCGCGCAGGCGCGGCGCTTGCGCCGGCAGGAGGAAGCTCAGCTCCAGGCCCCGCCCGATCTGCTGGGCGGCGGCTATGGACGTCCTTTGCCCGGCGAAGACATCCAGCCCGCCGGCGCGCACTAGCACTCATCCATCCGGACGAACGCCCATGACCCTTTCACAATTCGTCTTCTGGGTAACTGCGGCCGTCATTCTCGCCTCGGCCCTGCAGGTCGTGACCACGCGCAACATCGTCCATGCCGCGTTGTGGCTCATCGTTACGTTCTTCGGCGTCGCCGTGATCTTCGTGCTGCTCGACGCCGGCTTCCTGGCCGCCGTGCAGGTCGTGGTCTACATCGGCGCCATCGCCATCCTGATCATCTTTGCCGTGATGCTCACCCGCCGCGTGATGCAGGATACCGGCTCGCAGACCAACCGACACCTGATTGCGCCGGCGGTGATGATCGCCGGGGTGTTGTTCGCCGCCCTCCTGTTCGTCTTCTCGCGGACCAGCTGGCCATTGGCCTCCGCCGCCGTGCCGGAGACCAGCCTGCAACGCCTCGGCCTGCAACTGACCAGCCCGGACTTCTACATGGCGACGCTGGTGACCGTCGGCGTGTTGCTCGCTGCCGGCATGGTCGGCAGCATCGCCATCGCACGAGACGAGGACAAGTAGTCATCAATCATCAGTCACCCGCAAGCGCTCATGCATGATTGACGGCTGACGATTGATGACCGGATGGAACATCGCATGACCGACATCCCGCTCGACTGGTATTTGTGGCTGGGGGCAGGCCTGTTTTGCGTCGGCGTCTACGGCGTGCTGGCGCGCAAGAACGCCGTCGCCATCCTGATGGGCGTGGAGCTGATGCTCAACGCAGTGATCGTGAACCTAGTGGCCTTCTGGCATTACCTGACGCCCACCGGCTCGTCCGGCATGGTCTGGGCGCTGGTCGTCTTGGCCGTGGCCGCCGCCGAGGCCGCTGTGGGCCTGGCGTTGATCATCTCCATCTATCGCCGGCGGCAGAGCGTGGTGGCCGAAGAAGTCAATATGCTGAAGTTCTAAGGATTGCAGATTGCAGATCTCAGATTGCAGATTGAGCCGGGCACGCCAATCTGTAATCAGCCATCTCAAATCTGAATTAGCCTCATGTCAATGGAAAACCTTCAGGCTCTCACCTGGCTCATCCCCGTCCCGCCGTTGCTGGCGTTTTTCCTGATCGTCCTGTTCACCAACCGCAGCAAGGGCCTGAGCCACACCGTCGCCCTGGCCGCGATCTTCACCTCGCTGGCGCTCAGTTGGACGGTGCTCTTCAGCGTCATCGGCTGGCCGGCCTTCGGCAAGGAGGTGATCGCCTCCGCCGTGCCCTGGTTCCCGGTGGGCGTCGCCGGGCTGACCGAGACGACAGCCTTCCGGATGGGCGTGTTGGTGGACCCGCTGACGGCGGTGATGCTGTTCTTTGTGCCGCTGACCTGCGCGATGATCTTCCTTTACAGCGTGGGCTATCAGAACTGGGGCAAGCCGCGCGACCCGCACGACAAGCCCGGCGAGCCGCCGCACTACGGCATCGAGCCGCTGTACTCGCGCTTCTTCGCCTACCTCTCTCTCTTCGCCTTCGGCATGTTGCTGTTGTGCGTGGCCGATAACCTGCTGCTGCTCTTCGTCGGCTGGGAGATCATGGGCCTGTGCTCGTACCTGCTCATCGGCTTCTGGTACGCGCGCGAGTATGACGACCCGAAGAAGATTACGCCGCGCCAGGCCGCCGTCAAAGCCTTCATGACCACCCGGATCGCCGATGTGATCATGCTGCTCGGCGTGGCCTATCTCTACTGGCAGACCGGCACGCTCAACTTCCGCGAGATTTTCTACGCCGACGAGGGCGCGCGGCTCAAGCTGCTGGCCGAGACGCCGGCGCTGTTCGGCGGGCTGGCTGCTGCGCACCTGATCGGCATCCTGCTGCTGGTCGGCACGATCGGCAAGAGCGCGCAGTTCCCGCTCCACACCTGGTTGCCGGACGCCATGGAAGGCCCGACGCCCGTCAGCGCCATGATCCACGCCGCCGCCATGGTCTCCGCCGGCGTGTACGCCATGATCCGTGTTTTTCCGCTCTTTGACGTGCCGGCCGCGCTGGGCGGCGCGGGCGAACATGCGGCGCGCGCGGTCGGGCTGGCGGCGGAAGCCGCGGTCGAGCACGGCCTGTCACCGGCCAGCCTGATGATGGCGACCGTTGGCGCATTCACGGCCCTGTTCGCCGCCACCATCGCCGTCGCGCAAAACGACGTGAAGAAGGTGCTGGCCTACTCCACCGTCTCGCAGCTCGGCTTCATGCTGGCCGCGCTCGGCATCGGCGGCTACATCGCCGCTGCCTTCCACCTGATGACGCACGCCTTCTTCAAGGCGCTGCTCTTCCTGGGCTCCGGCTCCATCATCCACGGCGTCGAGCACGGCCTGCACCATTCGCACGAAAAGATTGACCCGCAGGACATGCGCTTCATGGGCGGGCTACGAACGAAGATGCCGATCACCTTCTGGACTTTCGTCATCGGCGGCATGGCGCTGGCCGGCCTGCCCTTCATCACCGCCGGCTTCTGGTCGAAGGACGAGATTCTGCTGGATGCCTTCACCCACGCGCCGCTCGTGTTCTACACGCTGGCCGTCGCGGCGCTGTTGACCGCCTTCTACACCACGCGCCAGATCCTCATGGTCTTCTTCGGTTCGCCGCGCACCGAGGCCGCCGCGCACGCGCACGAGAGCCACTGGACGATGACCGCGCCGCTCGTCATCCTCGCAATCCTGGCCGTCGCCGCCGGCTGGCTCAACATCCCCACCGACTTCCCCGTCTTCGGTGCGCTGGCGCAGAGCCTGGGCGGCGATTTCTTCTTCAAGAACATCCTGGGCAAGAGCCTGCTGGAGAAGCCGGAGGCGATCCCCTTCAACGCCATCCCGGTGGCGACCTCCATCGGCGTGGCGCTGGGCGGCATCCTGCTCGGCTGGCTGGTGTACCGCAACGCCTACGCCAAGGCCGATTCGCCCGACCCGCTGGCGCGGCTGGGCGGGCTGTACCGCTGGCTCCAGAACAAGTATTACATTGACGAGTTCTACGACTCGGCCTTCGTCCAGCCGACGCTGGCGTTAGCGCGCAACGTCTTCCCGTTCATTGATCGCGGCCTCATTGATGGCCTCCTGCACCTGATCGGCCGCGTCTCACTCGGCCTCGGCGAGGCGATCAAGGATTACTTCGACGTGCCGCTGGTGAACCGCACGCTCAGCGACGGCTCAGGCGAGCTGGTCAAGGGCGCGGGCCGCGAGCTGCGCGTGATCCAGACGGGCCGTGTCCAGCAGTACCTGGTCCTCTCCATGGCGATCCTCATGGTGGTGGGCGCGTACGTGTTCATGATGATGGTGCGCTAATGGATTTGCTCCAGACCAATCTCCTCAGCCTGATCCTGTTCCTGCCGGCGGCGGGCGCGGCGCTGCTGCTTTTCTTCCCCCGTGACCAGGAAGACGCCATCCGCTGGACGGCGCTGGCCGTCTCGCTCGTCACTCTGGGCCTCACGCTCTACCTGTGGTTTAGTTTCAATCCGCAGGCCGCCGGCTTCCAGTTCGTCGAGAACTACCGCTGGTTCAGCGTGATCGGCGCGAACTATCACCTGGGGGTTGATGGCGTCAGCCTGCCGCTGGTGCTGCTGACGGCGCTGCTCACGCCGCTGGCCGTGCTGTTCTCCTTCAACGTCGGCGAGAACGTCAAGGCGTACATGATCCTGTTCCTGCTGCTGGAGACCGGCAGCCTGGGTGTGTTCCTGGCGCTCGACCTGCTGATCTTCTTCGTCTTCTACGAAGTCGGCCTGATCCCGATGTATTTCCTGATCAACCTCTGGGGCAGCGCCAACCGCCAGTACGCCTCCTTCAAGTTCATCATCTACACCATGGCCGGCTCGCTCGGCCTGCTGCTGGCGACGCAGCTCATCGGCCTGACGCTCGGCTCGTTCGATATGCAGAACGCCTTCGCGCGCTGGCCGACCCTCAGCGGCGTGTTGTTCGGCGTTGACCTCAGCCTGATCCGCACCATCGCCTTCTGGGCTTTCGTGATTGCGTTTGCGATCAAGGTCCCGGTCTGGCCGTTCCACACCTGGCTGCCGGATGCGCACACCGAAGCGCCCACCGCCGGCTCGATGATCCTGGCCGGGGTGCTGCTGAAGCTGGGCGCCTATGGCTTCATCCGCCTCGTCCTGCCGCTCTACCCGACGGAGGCCTATGTCTCGGCGGGCGCGCTGGCCTTCCTGGCGATGATGGCGATTGTGGCCGGCGCGTACGCCTCCTTCGGGCAGACGGACTTCAAGCGGCTGGTCGCCTACTCTTCGATCAACCACATGGGCTTCGTGGTGCTCGGCATCGCAGTGGCCGCGTACGCGCAGGGCTTCGCCGCGCAGTTCAACGATGGGCGCTTCATCCCGGACGCCATCCTGGCGACCAACGGCGCGGTCCTGCAGATGTTCACCCACGGCCTGAGCAGCGCCGGCATGTTCCTGCTGGTCGGCGTCTTGTACGAGCGCGCGCATACCCGCGACCTGAGCGACTTTGGCGGGCTGATGCCGCTGATGCCGGTGTACGGCGGCATCCTGCTCTTCACCAGCATGGGGTCGCTCGGCCTGCCCGGCCTGGCCGGCTTCGTCTCGGAGTTCATGGTGGTGCGGGGCGCGTGGCCGGTGTTCACGGTGATTACGGCCATCTCGATGCTTGGCCTGTTGATGACGGGCGCGTACATTCTGTGGGGGCTGTACAAGACGATCTACGGCCCGCTCAACCGCCGCTGGCTCGGCCACCTGAGCGACATGTCGCCGCGCGAGGTCATCGCCATCGCGCCGCTCATGGCGCTGATGCTCGCCATCGGCGTGTACCCATACTGGCTGGTGAACGTGATCAACGAGACGGTCACGCGGTTCTTGACGGGATAATTGGAACGATCTGCGCGTGACGAACGCCGCGGCGTGCAGCGTTGGGCGCTTCATTCACAAGAGTTGTTATGAACTTTCCCCTCCTCTCCGTCATCACTTTTACCCCGCTGGTCGCCGGGCTGTTGATCCTGATGCTGCCTGCCGAACGCAAGAACGAGGCGCGCGTGACGGCGCTGGCGGCGGCGACCTTTGTCACCGGGCTGGCGCTCTTTGTCTATTTCGGCTTCGACCCGAACGGCGCGCGCTTTCAGTTCGTGGAAGGCCCCTACCAATGGGTGCCGCAACTGGGCATCACCTACCACATGGCCGTGGACGGCTTCAGCCTGCCGATGATCCTGCTGACGGCGGTGGTGCTGCTCACCGGCGTGATGATCTCGTGGAACATCGAGGACCGCCCCCGCGAGTTCATGGCTTTCTTCCTGTTCCTGTCCGTCGGCGTGTTCGGCGTCTTTGCCGCGCAGGATTTGTTCCTGTTCTTCTTCCTGCTCGAGATCGCCGTTTTCCCCAAGTTCCTGATGATCGTGATGTGGGGCTATCCCAAGACGCGCGAGTACGGCGCGATGAAGCTGACGCTCTACCTGTTCATCGCCTCGGTCGTCGCGCTGATCGGCGTGCTATGGCTGTACGCCTACTCGCCGGTGAAGACCTTCAACCTGATCTGGCTGGAGGATGCGATGCGGGCAGGCGCGTTCCCGACGGCCTGGCAGCGCATCTGGTTCCCTTTCATCTTCTTCGGCTTCGCCATCATGGGCGCGATCTTCCCGCTGCATAGCTGGGCGCCGGACGGCCATGTGGCCGCGCCGACCGCCATCTCGATGATGCTGGCCGGCGTGGAGATGAAGATCGGCGTGTTCGCCGCCTTCCGCGTGGGCCTGACCCTGCTGCCGGAGGGCGCAACTTTCTGGTCGCCCGTGATCGTGCTGTTTGCGCTGATCAACGTGCTCTACGCCGCCTACATCGCCCTGATCCAGAAAGACTTCAAGTACATCATCGGCTTCTCGTCCGTCTCGCACATGGGTCTGGTGCTGATGGGTTTTGCGACCCTCTCGCGCGAGGGCTTCATCGGCGCAGGTCTGCAGATGTTCTCGCACGGCATCATGACGGCCCTCTTCTTCTCCGTCGTCGGCATGGTCTACGACCGCGCACACACGCGCAACATCCCCGAGCTGGGCGGGCTGGCGCAGAAGATGCCCTGGGCGGCGGTCGGCTTCATCATCGGCGGCTTCACCTCGATGGGCATGCCCGGCTTCTCCGGCTTTGTCGCCGAGATCCCCATCTACATGGGATTGTGGAAGGCAACCACGCCGCCGGGCGCGATCGTCGCCACCGCGCCGTGGTATTTCCAGTTGACGGCTATCCTGGCCGTGATTTCGATCGTCGTCACGGCGGCTTACATTCTGCGAGCGGTACAGCGCGTGTTCTTCGGCGAGCTGCCGGCGCACTTTGCGCATTCGGTCGGCGACGTTTCGGCGCTGGATAAGGTCTCGATTGCGATCCTGTGCGGGCTGATGATCGTGCTCGGTGTGTACCCGGCTCTCATGTACCCGCAGATCACGGCGGGCATCACGCCGGCGTTGGGTTTGTTCGGTGCGAATTGAGACTTTCCCTCACCCCGCGATGCTTTGCATCGCTGCCCTCTCCCGAAAGGCGAGAGGGCGCGATGAAGTCGCGGGGCGAGGACGCTCTGGATCATTTTTATGACGCCTGTACCTTTCACTCCTTCGATGCTGCTGGCCGTCGTGCCGGAGCTGTTGCTGGCTGCGCTGGCGCTGCTCGTGGTCGTCACCGACCTGAGCCAGCCGCAGCCGCGCCCGGGCGCCGTCGGGCTGGAGTTGCTCGCCATCCGCCGCCGCCGTTCTCTGGGCGTCGTCACGGCGGTCGGCTGCGGGCTGATCGTGCTCGCCGCGCTGCTGCTCTCCCTGCCCGTCGTCAGCGACGCGCTGATCTTCGGCGGCATGCTGCGCCACGACTTGATGGCGTTTGTCTTTCGTCTCCTGTTCCTGTTTGCGGGCGTGGTGACGGCGCTGATCTCGATCGACTCGCCGGTGGTGGGCCGGCAAGGCGAATACTATGTGGTGCTGGTAACGGCGGTGCTGGGCATGAGCCTGATGGCGATGTCCGCCGACCTGATCATGCTCTACCTGGCCATCGAGACGACCTCGATTGCGCTGTACGCGCTGGCCGGCTTTCTGCGTGAAGACGCCAAGAGCGCCGAGGCCGGCATGAAGTATTTCCTGTTCGGCGCGTTCACCTCCACGGTGATGCTGTACGGCTTCAGCCTGCTGTACGGCTTCACCGGTCAGACGAACCTGTACGCCGTCGGCGCCGCCTTGAATGCAGGCGGGTTGTCGGCAGGGCCGCTGCTGGCGCTGTTCCTGGTGCTGGTCGGCCTGGGCTTCAAGATTTCGGCGGTGCCCTTCCATTTCTGGGCGCCGGATGTGTACGAGGGCGCGCCCACGCCCATCACGGCCTTTCTCTCCGTCGCTTCCAAGGCCGCCGGCTTTGCGGTGCTGGTGCGCGTGCTGTGGGCGGCCTTCCCCGGCCAGGAAGCGCTGTGGATTCAGTTGCTGGCCGCGCTGGCCGCCGTGACGATGACGCTCGGCAATCTGATCGCGCTGACTCAGAGAAATATCAAGCGCCTGCTGGCTTACTCGTCCATCGCGCAGGCCGGCTATATCCTGGTGGGCCTGGCGGCCTTCTCGGCGGATGGCGTCGCTGCCACCCTCTTTTACCTGGGGATGTACACCATCACCAACCTGGCGGCCTTCGGTGCGATTGTGCTGGTCTCGCGGGTCACCGGCTCGGATGAGATCGCCGATTACAGCGGCCTCTCACGGCGCGCGCCGGGGCTGGCGCTCGTCCTGCTGGTAGCGCTGCTCTCGCTCGGCGGCATCCCGCCGCTGGCCGGCTTCTTCGGCAAGTTCTACGTGTTCGTCGCCGCGATGAACAGCGGGCTGGTGTGGCTGGTCATCGTCGGCATCGTCAACTCCATCATCGGCCTGTACTACTATCTCTACGTGCTCAAGGTCATTTACCTGGGCGCGCCCAAGGATGAAGCCGCCACATACCCGGTGCCGCGTCCGTACGGCTTTGCGCTATGGATGTGTGCAATGGGTGTGCTGGTGGTCGGTTTTATCATCAGCCCGTTCGTCAACCTCGCGGTGGCGGCGGCGAACGGTTTGTTTTGATCGCGTCCAGACACGCGCGTTGACGTGCGTTTTCTACACGTGATAGAATGCACAAGCGATGAGCAGAAGCCAACGGCCCGGACAGCGCCAGTATAGTTTGAATATGGCGGTGGCCGTAGTGGTCGGCCTGGGCGGCTTTATCACCCTGGCGATTGTGATGGGGGTGTTGCTCATCGGCCTGGCACTTGACCGGGCGTTGAACACGCGCCCTTTGTTTACGATCGGCTTCCTGGTTTTGAGCGCGCCCGTCAGCATCTTCGTGATGTATCGGGTCGCCACGTTCGTGATTTCCAGGTCGTTAGCGCAATCGAAGACGGAATACCCTCTCAAGGAGAAAGAACCTTGACGACGCACGCACACGCTGAAGACGCGCCACGCCGCATCGGCTTCCGCCGCTGGATCTTCCTCGGGCTGATGATCCTCGGCGCCGTCCTGGCCTGGAACGTCGGCGGCATCTGGCGGCCCGTGCCGCCGGCCGTCGTCCTGCCCGCCGAGCCGGCCTGGGCCGGATCGGTGACGGAAGTTGCGCCGGGGATCAGCTTCGGCCTGACCAACACCTTCCTCTCGGCCCTGCTCGTCGCGCTGATCCTGTTTGCCATCGCGCTCTTTGCCGTCCAGCCGCACATCCGCAGCGGGCAGGAGGTGCCCTCCAACTTCTTCTATCACGTCATGGAAGTGGGCGTCGAGTTCTTCTGGAACACGACGCAGAGCCTGGCGGGCAAATGGGCGCGACAAATCTTCCCCTTCACCATGACGATCTTCCTCGTGGTGCTGGTCGCCAACCTGTTCAAGCTGGTCCCCATTCACGAGACCATCGGCTACGTGAAGAAGGCGCATGGCACCATCCAGGGTTATGCGACCGTGCCCATCGCGGGCGGCAGTATTCATCTCCTGGATGGGTCGAAGCCCTTCCCCAAAGACCAGCGCGTTGCAGAAGAAGCGACCGCGGCGCACGGCGGCGAGGCCGACCACGGCAAGGAGAGCAAATACTGGAACAGCGCCGAGCCGTGCAAGGATTGTGAAGTGGTGCCCACGCTGCGCGGCCCGGCCACCGACCTGAATTTCACGGCCTCGCTGGCCCTGGTGACCATGATCATGGTGCAGGTCTTCGGGGTGCGCGCCCTGGGGGTGGGCTACTTCAGCAAGTTCATCAACTTCACGACCATCATCAAGAAGCCGTTGTTCGGCCTGATAGACTTCCTGGTCGGCCTGCTGGAGCTGATCTCCGAGTTTGCCAAGGTGCTCTCGTTTTCCTTGCGTCTCTTCGGCGTGATCTTCGCCGGGACGCTGCTGCTGGCGATCGTCAGCACCTTGAGCTTCGGCGGCGCGCAGCCGTTTGTGTTCTTCGTGCCCGGCCTGCTGGTCGGCCTCGAGTTCTTCGTCGGCATTATCCAGGCGTACGTGTTCTCAACGCTGGCGCTCACGTTCATGAGCCAGGCGACGGTGTCGCATCATGGCGATGAGCACGGCGCCGCGCACTAACTTTATCAATTTTCTCCGGAGGCTATTTCACATGAACGATCCCGAAATCTTTCTGCAGGCGGTGCGCTACCTCGGCGCCGGGCTGGCCGTCATCGGCGTGGCGGGCGCGGGCGCCGGCATCGGCAGCGTCGTCGGCGGCGCGGTGCAGGCGATGGCCCGCAACCCCGACTTCACCCCCACCATCCAGACGAACATGATCCTGGGCATCGCCTTTGCAGAAGCGGTCGCGATTTACGCGCTGGCCATCGCCCTGATCATCCTGTTCGTGTGAGGAGCCGCGCATGGAAGCATTAGCCAAACTGGGGATCAACCCGGGCTTCCTGCTGATGTTCACCATCTACTTCCTGGTGGTGGTGGGCGTCATGACGATCTGGGTCTACAATCCGATCATCAACGGACTGGAGAACCGCAAGAAGAAGATTGCGCAGGGCCTGGAGGACGCGCGCGTAGCCGCCGAGGCCCGCGCCAACGCCGAATCCGAGGCCCGGAAGATCATTGCCGAAGCCCAGGCCGAGGCCAACAAGCGTGTCGCCGAGGCCACCGCCCGCGCCGAGAAAGCGGCGGCGGACGTAAAGGCGGCGGCGGAGGCCGAGGCCCGACGCATCGTCGAGGCGGCGCGCGAGAGCCTGCTTGCCGAACGGAACCAGATGCTGGCCGATCTGCGGCCGCAGATGGCCGCGCTGGCCATCGCTGCCGCCAATCGCGTCATCGCCGACACGCTCGACGAGAAACGCCAGCGCGCCCTGATTGACGAGTTCTTCAGCGGCATCAAGTCCGGCAAGGTGGTGGTGGTGGAAGATAATTCCCTCGACGGCGGATCGGCCGAAGTGATCAGCGCCCTGCCGCTGACCGACGACGAGAAGGTCGTCGTTGAGCGGGACATCTCCAGCAAGCTGGGCGGCGGCGAGGTGCACTTTCGGGTGGACCCGGGCATCCTGGGCGGCCTGATCGTCCGTGTGGGCGATAAGATCGTGGACGGTTCCGTGGCCGGCAGACTGGAGGGCCTGCGCGCCAGCCTGAGATAACGTCTTCTCGCTTCTGCGGTTGAGGGCGTACAATAGACGCCATGAGCACTCTGCCTGCCGAAACGGTCGCCCGCTGGACCATCTCCGATGTGGAGCTTCTCTCCCAGGAAGAGGGGAAGCGTTACGAGATCGTCGAAGGAGAGCTGCTCGTGTCCACTCAACCCCATTGGGCGCATCAAGAGACCTGTACCAATATCATCACCGAACTTAACCTGTGGGCGCGCTCCGGTGGTGGTGGAAAAGTCGTGACTGCGCCGGGCGTGGTCTTCGACGAGGAGAACGCCGTCGCGCCGGACGTGGTGTGGGTCAGCGCCGAGCGCCTGAGGCTGGTCCTCGGCGAAGACGGAAAACTCCACGACGCGCCCGATCTCGTCGTGGAAGTCCTTTCGCCCGGGACGCTGAACGCCCGTCGTGACCGGGAGGCCAAGCTGCGGCTCTACTCGACGCGCGGCGTGCGCGAATACTGGATCGCCGACTGGCAGGCGCAGAGTGTGCAGGTTTTCCGGCGCGAGCAGGCCGTGTTGAAACTCGCGATGACGCTCCTGGCCGAAGACGAGCTGGCCTCGCCTCTGTTGCCCGGCTTCAACGTCAAAGTCGCCCGGCTCTTTCCGGGATAGTCCTCTCAACGACGCCAGGCCCCGGTCACCCACCGCCGGGGCTTTTTGTTGCGCCAACGCGCCATGCGCCTCTCGACCCTCCTGGCTCCGTTCCCCGATCTCCGCTCGCAGATCGGCGCGCACGACCCCGAGATCACCGCCCTCACCGCCGATTCGCGGCGCGTGACGCCCGGCGCGCTCTTCGTCGCCTGCCGGGGCGACAACTTCGACGGCCATCGCTTCATCCCGGACGCCATCGCGCGCGGGGCAATCGCCGTCGTCGCCGAAAGCCCCCTCACCTCCATCCCCTCTCCGCCGTCGCAGACGGGGAAGAGGGACGCAGGGGTGAGGGGGATCGTGGTCCCCGATTCCCGCTTCGCCCTCGGCTGGCTCGCCGCCGCCTGGCACGGCTTCCCCTCGCGCCAGCTCGTCCTCATCGGCGTGACGGGCACGGACGGCAAGACGACCACGGCCAGCCTGATCCACTCCATCCTGCTCGCCGCCGGGCTGAAGGCCGGGCTGATCTCGACGGTCAGCGCCGTCATCGGCGACGAAACACTGGACACCGGCTTTCACGTGACCACGCCGGAGGCACTCGAGATACAGGGCTATCTCGCCCGCATGGTTTCTGCGGGCCTCACCCACTGCGTCCTCGAAGTCACCTCGCACGGCCTCGCGCAACACCGCGTGACCGGCTGCGATTTCGACATCGCCGTCGTCACCAACATCACCCACGAGCATCTCGACTATCACAAGACCTTCGAGAACTATCGCGCCGCCAAGGGCCTCCTGTTCTCCGGCCTGAGCGCCGCGCACCGGAAGCCGGGCGTGCCGAAGGCGGGCGTGGTCAACGCGGACGACGGCTCCTTCGATTACCTGAGCGGCATATTGAAGGAAACGCGCTATGCTTACAGCCTGCGCACGCGAACCGATTTGGTCGCGCGCAACATCCGCTTCACACCCGATGGGGTCCGCTTCAACGTCTCGATCTCCAACCTCGAATTCTTCACCCCCCTCGTCGGCGAATACAACGTCTCCAACTGCCTGGCCGCGATTGCGGCTACGGTATTGGCGCTGGGCGTCGCGCCGGAGGCCGCGCAGAGGGGCATCGCCAACCTGAAGGGCGTGCCGGGGCGCATGGAACGCATTGACGTGGGCCAGCCCTTCACCGCCATCGTGGATTTCGCGCACACGCCGAATGCGCTCCGGCGGGCCATCGAGACCGCGCGAGAGATGATTCGGCGTCCCGAGCGGAGCGAGGCTGCGCCGAGCGCAGTCGAAGGACGCCTCCCTCCGACGCTGCCGTTTCATGGCTCCGCTCAGGGTGTTGGCTCCGTGGGCCGGGTCATCGCCGTCTTCGGCTCCGCCGGTCTGCGCGACGTGGAGAAGCGCCGCCTGATGGCCGAGACCGCCGCCGAGCTGGCCGACCTCACCATCCTCACCGCCGAAGACCCGCGCACCGAATCGCTCGACGACATCCTGGAGATGATGGCCTACGGCGCGCGCAGCCGGGGCGGCATCGAAGGCCGGACGTTCTTCCGTGTGCCGGATCGCGGCGAGGCCCTGCGCCTGGCCGTGCGCCTCGCTCGACCCGGCGACGTGGTGCTCGCCTGCGGCAAAGGCCACGAGCAATCCATGTGCTTCGGCGAAACCGAGTACCCGTGGGACGACCGCACCGCCATGCGCGCCGCGCTGGCCGAACTGCTGGGCGTGCCGGGGCCGCAGATGCCGAGGCTGCCGACGAGCAAAGGATGAAGGAGGAAGGGTGAAGGAGGAAAATGGGAAGCCCCAGGATTTGCGCGTGCGGACCAAAGCGTTTGCCCTGCGGGTGATCAAGTTGTACACGGCGCTGCCGAAGGCGACGGCGGCGCAGGTGGTGGGGAAGCAGGTGCTGCGCTCGGGCACGGCGGTGGGCGCCTGGCTGAAAACCGCCTGAAAACCAATCCTTCATAATTCATCCTTCCTCACTTCATAATTCCCCCCTCCTCCGCTACAATCCCCCGGATGCTCGACCTCGGCATCGTGGTCCTCAATTGGAACACGCGCGACCTGTTGCGGGACTGCCTGAGATCCGTCTTTGCCTCGCGCGGCCTGGGCGCCTATCGCGTGGTCGTGGTAGATAACGCCTCGTCGGACGGTTCGGCGGCGATGGCGCGCGAGGAGTTCCCGCAGGCGGTGGTGGTAGAAAGCCCGGTGAACGGCGGCTACGCGGCGGGGAATAATTTGGGATTGCGCGCGCTGGGATTCGGGCCTCGCTCCACCTCAACGCCTATCCCCTCTCCCGAAGCGCAGGTTCGAGAGAGGAGGGAGGGGGATGAGGCCCCGCGCTACGCCCTCCTCCTCAACCCCGACACCGTGGTGCCGCCCACCGCGTTGGCCGATATGATTGCCTATATGGACGCACGCCCGCAGTGCGGCATCGCCGGCCCGAAGCTGGTGCTGCCCAGCGGCGAACTGGATCTGGCCTGCCGCCGCAGCTTCCCCACGCCGGAGGTCTCGTTCTACCGCCTCACCGGCCTGAGCAAGATTTTCCCGCGCAGCCGTTTGTTCGGGCGCTATAACCTGACCTACCTCAGCCCGGAGGTGGAGACGGAAGTGGACTCCGTCGTCGGCGCGTTTATGATGGTGCGCGGCGCGGCCATTGCCCAGGCCGGCCTGCTCGACGAAAACTTTTTCATGTACGGCGAAGACCTGGACTGGGCGCTGCGCATCAAACAACACGGCTGGCAGACGCGCTACAATCCGGCGGTCACGGTGCTGCACGTCAAGCGCGCCGCCAGCCGCCGCAGCCGCAAGGCGCAGATCGCCTTCCACGAAGCCATGCTGTACTTCTACCGCAAACACTATGCCGGCGTCACCCACCCTGTGATCGGCGCTCTGGTCGTCCTCGGCATCCGCTTCAACCTGGCCTGGACCGTCCTGCGCGAGAACCTGCTGCGGCGCGAGGCCGCCCCCACTCATTCGTAATCGGGCCCGCCTATGGACGCTCGTCGCTTCCGTTCCCTCTTTGCCCTGTCGCTGGCCGTGGCGGATACGGCCATGCTGGTCCTGTCCTTCCTCATCGCCCACCGTTGGCGTAAGACCATCCCCTGGCCGACGCCGGCGGTGGAGATGCCGGAGATCCGCGACTACACCAGCGTGCTGATCATCTTCGTGGCCTCCGTGCTGGCGGTGTTCTTTGTCTTTCGGATGTACCATCTGTCGCGCGCCATCTCCGCCCTGGACGAGATCTATGCCATTGGGCGGGCGGTGACCGTCGGCGTGCTGCTGGCCGTGGCCGTCTCGGCGCTGGCGCTCAAGAACAGCGTCTTCGAGGTCAACCTGCCGCGCCTGATGGTGGCCTACTTCTGGGGCAACGCCCTGTTTTGGGTGAGTGTGGGCCGTTATATCTTCCAGACTCTACGCAACATTCTGCGCAGCCGCGGCTGGGTGCAGGATCGGGTGCTCATTGTGGGCAGCGGCGAGGCGGCGGAACTGGTGCTGCAGAAGATCAAAGGCTCGCCCTTCCTCGGCTACCAGGTGCTCGGCCTGGTCAACGCCGACGGCCTGCCGGGCCGCGTGGCCAAGACCCCGGTGATCGGCCGGTTCGACGACCTGCCGCGCCTGGTCGAAGCCCTCAACGCCGACGAGGTCATCATCGCCCTGCCGGACGCGCCCGACGACGAACTGGTGCGCCTGATCGGCCTGAGCTATCGCGATCGCACCAGCGTCAAGCTCTTCCCCAACGTCTACGATCTGGTTACGTCGGGCGTGACGATTGACGACCTGGGCGGTCTGCCGCTGCTGAGCATGCGCGACGTGGCGCTGCGCGGCTGGAAGCTCACCGTCAAGCGCACGATAGACGTGGCCGGCAGCCTGGTTGGCCTGATCCTGCTCTCGCCCTGGCTGCTGTTGACGGCGTTGTTGATCAAGCTGGACTCTAAAGGCCCGGCGCTGTTCGTGCAGGAGCGGATGGGCCTGGACGGCAAAGTGTTCCCGCTGGTCAAGTTTCGCACGATGCGCGCCGATGCCGAAGCCGCCGGCCCCGGCTGGACGACGAAGGACGATCCGCGCGTCACCCGGCTGGGCCGTTTTCTGCGCCGGCGCTCGCTGGACGAATTCCCGCAGCTCATCAACGTCTTCCTGGGCGAGATGAGCCTGGTCGGCCCGCGCCCCGAACAACCGGCCTACGTCGTCAAATTCCGCGAGCTGATCCCGCGCTATATGGAACGCCACCGCGAGAAGGCCGGCATGACGGGCTGGGCGCAAGTGAACGGCCTGCGCGGCGACACCTCCATCAGCGAACGCACAAAATATGATCTTTGGTACGTCGAGAACTGGTCGGTCTGGCTGGATCTCAAAATCATCCTGCGCACTCTGGCCCGTATTTTCGCGGATCGCAGCGCTTATTGAAGGAGGAAGGCGGAAGGATGAAGTCGGAAAGGCTCTCCTCCTTTATCCTTCATCCTTCATCCTTCCATGAAGCTCTCCAGCATCTCTGCCTGCTTCCCGGCCTATAACGACGCCGGCACCATCCCGACCATGATCATCCGCGCGCTGCAGACGCTGCCGGAGGTGGCGGACGACTATGAAGTGGTGGTCATCAACGACGGCTCGACCGACGACACCGGCCGGGTGCTGGATGAGCTGGCCCGGCACTATCCGCGCCTGCGCGTGATCCATCGCGCTGCGCCCAGCGGCTATGGCGGCGTGCTGCGCGGCCTGTTCGCCGAGGCGCGCCTGGACTGGATTTTCTACACCGACGGCGACGCGCAGTATGATGCGCGCGAGTTGGCGCTGTTGGCCCGCGCCGTGACCGACGACGTTGATGTGGCGCAGGGATACAAGATCAAGCGCCACGATCCCTTTCACCGGATCCTCATCGGCCTGGCGTATCAATACTTCGTAAAATTCCTCTTCGGCCTGACCATCCGCGACGTGGACTGCGACTTCCGCCTGATGCGGCGGTCCATCTTCGACCGCGTGCAGCTCGAGTCTACCACCGGCACCATCACGTTCGAGATGGTCAAGAAAATTCAGGACGCCGGCTACCGCTTCATCGAGGTGCCGGTGAGCCACTGGTATCGCCAGTATGGCGAGTCGCAGTTCTTCAACTTCCCGCGCGTGGCGCGCACCCTGCTGGCGCTCATGGGCTGGTGGTGGCGGCTGGTGGTCAAGCGTGAGCACCTGCGAGCGGGGGTTGGCGTTGATGAAGTCACGGGTGACAGGGTGAAGGGGTTGAGTGGGTGACGGGCGATATTCGCCGGCGAGATGTGCCCCCTCTCCCGTTCACCCTGTCATTCGGCGAGACCGTGATGTCCACCGATTACGCTTCAACCTTCAAAGATCAACCCTGCCTCATCACCGGCGGCCTGGGCTTCATCGGCAGCAACCTGGCGCGGCGGCTGGCCGACCTGGGCGCGCGCGTCACCGTCGTCGACTCGCTTATCCCCGAGTATGGCGGCAAGGCCTTCAACCTGCATGGCTACGAAGACCGCGTGCGCATCAACATCGCCGACGTGCGCGACGAGTACAGCATGAACCACCTGGTGCGCGGCCAGGCCTTCCTGTTCAACCTGGCCGGACAGGTCAGCCACCTCGACTCGATGCGCGACCCCTATACCGACCTGGAGATCAACTGCCGCAGCCAGCTCTCCATCCTGGAGGCCTGTCGCAAGTACAATCCCGAGGTCCGCATCGTCTTCTCCGGCACGCGGCAGATTTACGGCAAGCCTCACTACCTGCCGGTGGACGAGCGCCATCCCATTGACCCGGTGGACGTGAACGGCGTCAACAAGGTTGCCGGCGAGTGGTATCACATCGTGTATCAGAAGGCCTACGGGCTGAAGACCACGTCGCTGCGCCTGACCAACACCTTCGGCCCGCGTATGCGCGTGGTGGACGCGCGCCAGACCTTCCTGGGCATCTGGCTGCGCCGCCTCATCGAAGGCGAGACCATTCGGGTGTACGGCGACGGCGCGCAGAAACGTGACCTGAATTACGTGGAGGATGTTGTGGACGCGCTGCTGCTGGCCGCCACGCGCCCGGAGGCCGTAGGCCGGATTTATAACCTGGGCGGCGACGAGGTCATCTCGCTGCGCGCGCTGGCGGAACTGCTGGTGGAGTTGAACGGCGGCGGACGTTATGAACTGGTTCCCTTCCCCGCCGAGCAGAAAGTCATTGATATCGGCGATTACTGTGGCGACTACGGGTTGATTCAGCACGAGCTGGGCTGGCGCCCACGCACGCCGCTGCGTGAGGGCCTGGCCCGCACGCTGGCCTACTACCGCGCGTATCATGCCGAGTATTGGTAGAAAGTGGAGAGTAGACAGTAGAGGATTCACTTTCTACTTTCTACTTTCTATAGTCTTGCCCGGCGCGCTGCTTCTCGCCTTCCTCTGGCTTCAACTTCGAGCTTTGCCGCTGGCCGCGCCGACGGTGGACGAGCAGGCGCATCTGGCGCGCGGCCTGGCGATTTGGCGCGCCGGCGATCTGAAGCTGTATGTCGGCCATCCCCCGCTTATTCACCTCATCGCTGCACTGCCCGTCGCGGTGGATCCGCGCCTGCGCTTTCCGTTCGATGACCCGACCTGGCTCAGCCGCGACTGGATCGAGTTCCCGATCACGCTCTTTTGGAAGCTGGATCACCCGGCGCTGACGATGTTTAACGCGGCGCGGGTGATGATTGTGCTGTTGAGCGCCTTGCTGCTGGCCGCCCTATATCGCCTGGGCGCAGATGTGGGGGGGCGCTGGGCCGGCCTGGCCGTGGCCACACTGGCTGCGCTCGACCCGAACCTGCGCGCCCACGCCCGCCTCGTCACCACCGACCTCGGTGTGCTGCTGGCACTGACCCTGACGCTGCTCTTCTGGCGGCGCTGGCTGCGCGCCCCGGAGCGTGCCGGCCTGGCGGTGGCGTCGGGCGTCATGCTCGGCCTGGCGCTCGTCAGCAAGTACACCGCCGCGCTGTTCGTCCCCGTGCTGGCGCTCGTCACGCTGGCGCGCCTGGGTTGGGGCCGCGCGGCACTGCTGCGGGCGTCCCTCGCCAGCGCCGCCGCCGGCCTGACCGCCTGGGCCGTCTATGGATTCGAGCTGCGGCCCGCGCTGGGCTTGAGCCTCCCCCTCCCGCTGGCGACGTACTGGGAGGAGTTCGTCTGGACGACGACCACGTTGCGTTTTCCCAGTTACCTGCTGGGCCGTGTCTCCGAGAGCCACTGGCTGTACTTCCCCGTCGCGCTGCTGGTGAAGACGCCGTTGCCCCTGTTGCTGTTGGCCGTGTTCGGCGCCCTGCGGCTGCGCGCCGAGCCGCTTCTCTGGCTGCCGGCGGGCTTTTACTTCGCAGTCGCCTGCCTCTCTGGCATCAACATCGGCTATCGGCATCTCTTCCCGCTGCTGCCCATGCTGTATGTTGCGGCAGCGGCGGCGCTGGTGTCCTGGTGGCGGGCGCGCAACTGGCGCCGAGTCCTGGCCGTGGGCGCTCTCGGCTGGCTGACGGTGAACAGCGCGCTGGTGTATCCGCGCGATCTGACCTTCTTCAACGAGCTGGCCGGCGGCCCGGACAACGGCTGGCGCGTGCTGGTGGACTCCAACCTCGATTGGGGACAGGATTTGGGCGCGCTGGCCGACTTCGTCCGCGAGCGAAACATCAACTCGATCTACGTCAGCTACTTCGGCTCGGTGCCCATCGGCTCATTCCCCGTGAAGGAGTACCCGCTTCCGGCGCGCCCGTTGCCGCCACGCCCTGTGCCGGACTGGCATCCGGTGTTCCCCGCGCCCGGCTGGTACGCCTTGAGTGTCACGCACCTGATGGGCGCCGCGCTGGCGGACCCCGACACCTTCGCTTACTTTCGTCATCAACAACCCGTCGCGATCCTGGGCCGCACCATCTACGTGTACCGGGTGCCTGAAGAGGTCGGCGCGGTGGCGGTCTGCGTCAACCCGCCGCCTTCGCTGGGCGAGGCGGAAGCGCGCCGGCGCTTCGGCCTCGCCGCGACGCGCCTGATCCAATTCGACTGCACGCGCGGCCTGCCTTTGCCCGCCGGTCGCACCTGGTATCTCCTGCGCGGCGAGCAGGCCGATACGGTGCGCGCGCCCCTGGAAGCGCTGGGCGCCCGTCTGCAATACGATCAGCCCAACAACCCCGACCCGCGCTTCAACTTTCGACTGTACAGGCTGGAGGCGGCGGCGGCGCAGGCGGCAACTTACCCCGAGCAGCCCGGCGCGCCGCAAGTCTTCGGGGAACGGCTGGCCTTCCTCGGCCACCGTTACCGCGCCGAGCTGAGGCCGGGCGGGCCGGCGGAGGTGCAGACCGCCTGGCGCGTCGTCGCGCCGCTGACCGAGCCGCTTAGCCTCTTCCTGCACCTCAGCGCGCCGGACGGTTTTCCGCTGGCCGTGAGCGACGGCCTCAACACGCCGTTCGATTCGCTGCAAACCGGCGATGCGTTGATTCAATTTCATCCACTGGAGGTTCCAAGGCCGTTGCCTGCCGGCGCAACGTTTCGCGCCGGTGTGTACGCGCTCAGCGGCGCGCAGTCACGCTACCTGCTTCCCGGCGGCACAGACTTCATCGCGTGGGAACCCTAGACGACTTCCGTTCGATCCGTTGCTCACTTCGCTCCTTCGCCTCAATCGTTCTATGCGCGTGAAACTTTCCGAATATGAAACCATGTTCCGTGTCGAGGAGACGTTGTGGTGGTACCGCGGCATGCGGGCCATCACCCGCGCCGTGCTCGAGCGCACCTATGCGTGCGGCGCGGGCCTGAAGATCCTGGACGCGGGCTGCGGCACGGGCGCGGCCATGAGCTATCTGGCCGATTATGGCGCCGTGACCGGCCTAGACTTTGTGCCGCTGGCCGTGCGCCTGGCGCGGCGTCGCGCCCACCGCCGATTGGCGTGTGGCTCCGTGCTCGAGCTGCCGTTTGCCTCGGGGAGCTTCGACTTGGTGACCTCGTTCGACGTGCTGCCCATGCTGGAGACGCATACCCGTCTGGACGTGGTCGCGTTGATTGAGATGGCGCGCTTGCTCAAGCCGGGCGGGCGCTTGCTGGTGCGCGCCGCCGCCTACGACCGGCTGCGCGGCGCCCACGACCGCCTCTGGGACGTGCAACACCGATATACGCTGGCCGAGATGCGCGCCAAGCTGGAGCAGGCCGGGCTGACCGTGGAGCACGGCACGTACGCCAACATGTGGCTCTTCCCCGTGGCGGCGCTCAAGCGCCTGAGCGAGCCGCTTCTCCCCGATCAGGAACAATCCGATCTTGCGCTGAGCGTCGGCCCGCTCAACGGCGTGCTGGCCGCCATCCTGGCGAGCGAAGCGCCGCTCGCCGCGCGCGGCCGGCTGCCCTTCGGCCTGAGCCTGGTTGTCGTAGCACGAAAATCCTAGCGCCGCGCCCATTGACGCGCTCCGAAGCGGGTGATACCATCGCGCCCACTCACAATACAGCCTTCAGGCGCTCTTATCCAGAGAGGTGGAGGGACCGGCCCGATGAAACCTCGACAACCCGGCCGGCAACCGGCGCGGGTGCCAATTCCGGCAGAACGTCATTCTGGAAGATGAGAGGGTCAACGCACCGAACCGTGACGCCCCTTCTCGCCTGAAGGGGCTTTTTGCTGACAAGGAGAAACTTCGATGAGCACCACTTTCATGACCTCGCCGAAGCTGATGTTCACCTCGGAGTCGGTCACCGAGGGCCACCCGGACAAACTCTGCGACCAGGTCAGCGATGCCGTGCTGGACGCCTGCCTGGAACAGGACCCAATGAGCCGCGTGGCCTGTGAGACGGCAACCAAGACCGGCTACGTGATGATCCTGGGCGAAATTACGACCCAGGCTTTTGTCAACTTCGATGTGCTGGTACGCGAAGTGATCAAAGACATCGGTTACGACAGCAGCGAGAAAGGCTTCGACGGCAACACCTGCGGCGTGCTCTCGGCCATCGCCGCGCAAAGCCCGGACATCGCCATGGGCGTGGACGTCGCGCTGGAAGCCAGGACGGGCGAGATGAGCGACGCCGAGATCGAGAAGATCGGCGCCGGCGATCAGGGCATGATGTTCGGCTTCGCCTGCAATGAGACCGAGGCGCTGATGCCGCTGCCCATCCACCTGGCGCACAACCTCAGCCGCCGCCTGGCGGAGGTGCGCAAGAACGGCATGTTGCCCTGGCTGCGTCCCGACGGCAAGAGCCAGGTCACCGTCGAATACTCGTACGGCAAGCCCAAACGGGTGGATACCGTGCTCATCAGCACGCAGCACGCGCCGCATATCAGCCAGCACGAAATCCGCGAAGCCGTCATCGAGTGCGTCATTGACCACGTCATCCCCGAAGAGCTGCGCGACCACAACCTGCGCATCTTCGTCAACCCCACCGGGCGCTTCGTCATTGGCGGCCCGATGGGTGACTCGGGCGTGACCGGGCGCAAGATCATCGTGGACACCTACGGCGGCATGGCCCGCCACGGCGGCGGCGCTTTCTCCGGCAAAGACCCGACGAAGGTGGATCGCTCGGCGGCCTACGCGGCGCGCTGGGCGGCCAAGAACGTGGTGGCCGCCGGCCTGGCCGACCGCTGCGAAATTCAGGTGGCCTATGCCATCGGCGTGGCGCGCCCGCTCAGCATCAACGTGGAGACCTTCGGCACGGGCAAGATCCCGGATGAAGTGATCGCTCAGCTCATCAGCGAGCACTTCGACCTGCGGCCCGGCGCCATCATCCGCGACCTGAACCTGCGCCGCCCGATCTACCGCAAGACGGCGGTCTACGGCCACTTTGGCCGCACCGACATCGAAGCGCCGTGGGAGAACACCGACAAAGCCGAGGCGTTGAAGCAGGCGGCCATGATGTATGCCTGACGGACGACACGGAAAAGCAGGCCGAGAGCAGGTAGACAAGTCACTCGCGCATCGAACGTGATGATTAACTCGGGGCAGGCGTTGTGGGCAGCGCCTGCCCCGGCCCTTTAACCGGCCTTTGAGACGGGCGTGGTACAACTTTCACAACAAGGCAACGCCGATGACCCAGGTCCTTAACCGCTCACGGCTGAAACGTCAGGCGCTGCGCGCCCTGGTCCGCGCCACCATTGCCGTTGACCGAATGGTGGTGCGTCCACGCCGCATATATCCCACCGCCGCCGAGCTGCTCCTGCTGCCCGAGCCGGACGCGATCGAAAAACGCTTCGTGCCGCTGGAGGGCGGCGTGAATATGCGCGATATCGGCGGTTACCCGGCGCGCGCCGGCCGCCGCGTGCGCTGGGGCCGGGTCTACCGCTCCGGCACGCTGGCCGACCTGACCGACGCCGACCTGGAGCGCCTGGCCGCGCTTAACTTGCGCCTGATCTGTGATTTGCGCGCGACGGAGGAGATCGAGCGCCAGCCTGACCGGCTGCCGCCGAACCCCGGCCTGATCTACACGCACCTTTCCATCAACGCCCACACCCGCATGCGCGATTGGCTGCACACCCTGTTGTTCCGCCGTGATCAACTGGACGAGGTCGTGGCCGATAGTTACCTCCGCCTGGCAACGACGCGCGCCGAGGCGCTGGGGGCGGTGCTCACCCGCCTGGCCGACCCCG
This sequence comes from Anaerolineae bacterium, assembly GCA_037442085.1. Taxonomy (GTDB): domain Bacteria; phylum Chloroflexota; class Anaerolineae; order Anaerolineales; family UBA6663; genus JANWXR01. Next base: position 10,035 of record JBBIQY010000032.1, on the reverse strand, counting down.
ACAGCCTGCCTGCGCTCATCCATTGCACGGCGGGCAAAGACCGCACCGGCATCGTCATCGCCCTGCTGTTGCACCTGTTGGGCGTCTCCGAAGACCTCATCGTCGCCGACTACGCCCTGAGCAACGCGCACTATGATCGCATCCTCCACGCGGCCCGTCATGACTTCAAACGCACGACTGCGCTCGGCATCACCGAAGACGAGATGCGGCCGGCGATGACCGTCAACCCTGCCTACCTGCGCCGCCTCTTCGCCCACCTGCGCGCCGAACACGGCTCCGTGGATCGCTACCTGCACAACGCCGCCGGCCTTACTGAAGAAACGGTTGAGCGCCTGCACGCCCAACTCTTGGAGTGAGGGCCAAGGCCTGCCGGGTCTGGCCCGCTCGGGATTTCGCCTCGCTGCGGCCAGACTCGGTCGGTCTGGTTTGCCGCCGCGACCAAGTACAATCGGCGCGTGTCCGGTGCACTTCCTCCTCCACCCTCTCCGGCCTCCGACTCGCCCGAAATCCTCGTCATCGGTGCGGGCATCGCCGGGCTGACCGCCGCCGTTCACCTCGCCGAGCGCGGCCTGCCGGTGCGCGTCCTCGAATCCGACTCGCTCTACGCCGGCGGCCGGCTATGGGGCGGCGTCCCCTTGGGAACGCCGCGAACGAACTACGGCGAGGTGACGCTCACCCTGCGCGGCATAACGCGCACCTTTCAGCCGGAGCACGGCATCCACGGCCTGTGGTGGAACTACCAAAACCTGCGCGCCACGCTGGAGCGATTTGGCGTAGCGCCGGGCGTCATCCCAGCCCGCGAGCAGGCCTGGATCCACGCCGACGGCGACCGCGTGCAGTGGAGCGAGGTGGGCCGCCTCATTAGCCACGCAAGTTTGCCCTCGCCCCTGAACTATCTTGAACTGTTCGGCAGTCACCGTTTCCTCGCCATGCTCGGCCTGCGCGACTGGCTGGCGCTGCCCTGGGTGTGGCGCAGCCTGTTGCTCTGCCTCGCCCTCGATCCGTTCGAGCGCCTCATCCCTCTGGAGGGACAGGCGCTGGACGATTTCTTCCTGGGCTGGTCGCCGCGCCTGCGGGCCATGTTTATCGGCCTGGCGCGCAGCGGGCTGGCCAGCACGCCGGAACACATCTCGCTGTCCGCCTTCATCGCCGCCATGCGCTTCTACACGGTGCTGCGGCGCGACTCGTTGCGCTTCGTTTACCTCACCGGTGACCCGGGCGCCGAGCTGATCAATCCCCTCATCGAGCGCATTCGGGAGCGAGGCGGAGAGGTGCTGCTGGGGCATGAGGCCACTTCCCTCTACCCCGGCCCCTTTCCTGCCGGGAGGGGGGGGCATGGCCGCCTCCCGTCTTCTGCCGAGAGAGGGGGCTGGCGGGTGAGGGCCGAAACGTCCCGCGGCCCGCGCACCTTCTTCGCCCACCACCTCGTCCTCGCAACCGATGCGCCCGCCGCCCGTCGGCTGTTGTGCGCCAGCCCGGCCACGGCAGCGCAGGCGGCTGTGCTCACCTGGCCGGCCGGCCTGCCCAACGCGACCGTGCGCGTCTGGTTCGCCCGGCTGCCGCGCGATGGCCCGGAGGGCGGCATCTTCACCGGCGACTTCAGTGTGGATAACTTCTTCTGGCTCGACCGCTTTCAGCAAGACTACGCCGAGTGGTCGCGCCTCACCGGCGGCAGCACGGTGGAACTGCACCTGTACCGGACTGCCGAGTTCTTCCAGCAGCCGGACGCCGTCATCCTGGCACTGGCGCTCCATGACCTGTATCGCGCCTGGCCTGAACTGCGCGGCCATGTCATTCAGTCCGTCCTCCAGCGCAACGCTGCGGTGCATACACGCCTGACGATTGACAAGGCGGAATGCTGGCTGGGCGTCGCGACCCCCTGGCCGAACCTGTGGATGTGCGGCGACTGGGTGCGCGGCCCGTGGCCGGCGTTGTTCATCGAACGGGCGGTGGTGAGTGGGATCGAAGCGGCCAACGGCGTATTGCGAGCCGTGGGCGCAGCGCCGTTCCCGCTGGCCGGGTACGACCCGCCGGAATGGCTGGCCGCTCGTCTGCAACGCTGGCTGCTTGGCGGGCGCGCCTGGTTGCGCCGCCTGGCGCGCCGAGAGCAGGAGCGAGAGTGAGACTCAGCCACTGACAGAGTCCCTCGACGGTATTTCGCCCAAAAGCCGGGCCGTCCGATAATTAAGCGGCTTTCAAAAGAAATTCGGAAACGGCCTGCTATAATCCGATCCGAGCTGTTCTATAAGGAAGGAGAAACTCATTCATGCTCACCAAAGGCAAAGTGCTGCGTGGCAAAGCCAAAGTGACGTTCACGATGCCCGCGCTCGAAGATGTCGAGGCCCTCTACCTCGTGGGTGACTTCAATAATTGGAGCATCAACTCCCACCTGATGGAGCGCGGAGCCGACGGCGCCTGGAGCCTGACCGTGCCGCTGGCGCCGGGCACCTACCAGTTCCGCTACTATGACAACAAGAACCAGTGGCACAACGATTGGGCCGCCGACGCTTACGTCCCCAACCAGTACGGCGGCGACAACTCCATCGTCACCATCGAAGCGCCGGCCCGGAAGACTGCCGCGCCACGCAAAACCGCTGCCGGCGAATCCGCGCCCAAACGCGCGCCGCGCAAGAAAAAGGCCGAGTAACTGCCTCTACCGGCCTCTTGCCCACCGGCCCTATGCTGCACGGGCCGGTGTTATTTTTAACCATGACCCTGCCTGAACTGACCGAACACATGCATGCCTTTGTCGCGGCCAAAGGCTGGTATGCGCCGGACAGCCCGCGCCCGCAGACGCCGCGCAACCTAGCGGCCTCGCTGGCCATCGAAGCGGCCGAAGTGCTGGAGCTTTACCAATGGCGCGAAACCGCAGAACCCGATAAACTCGCTTCCGAGCTAGCGGATGTGGCGTTGTACCTGCTGCAGCTCGCCAGCCTGGCCGGCCTCGACCTGGAACAGGCCATCCTGGATAAATTGCGCGTCAACTACGGGCGCGAGTGGCAAACCGATCCTTGAACCGACAACGCGCTGGAAACTGGCGCGCCAGAACCTGGCCGGCCGGGCGATCAGACCGACGCCGGTCTCTTAAGCGGGTCGTTCTTCCTGGATTAGAATGAAGATCCTGGCCCTCAGTGACGAAGTCGTTGAGTCGCTCTATCGCCCGGAGAGCCGGGAACGGTTCGGCGACATTGACTTGATTTTGGGCTGTGGCGATCTGCCGTTCTTCTACCTCGAATTCATGGTCACCGTGCTGGGCAAGCCCCTCTACTACGTTCATGGCAATCACGACAAGCCAACGCAGTATCTGAGCGACGGCCGCATCATCAATCGGGCCGAGGGCTGCGAAGCGGTGGAGACCCGGTGTGTCCGCGTCTCGGCTGGCGGCCGCGACCTCCTCCTGGCCGGGCTGGGCGGCTCAATCCGGTACAACGAGGGTTTGCATCAGTTCACGCAGGCCGAGATGAACCGACGCTTGCTCCGCCTGACCCCCACCCTGCTGGCGAACCGCGTCCTGCGCGGGCGCTACCTGGACGTGCTCATCACGCATGCGCCGCCGCGCGGCATCCATGAGAGCGGCGACCACGCCCATATCGGCTTCGAGGCATTCCTCACCCTGATGGATCGCTTCCGCCCGCGCTTCCTGCTGCATGGCCACTCGCATGTCTATCGCAACGACGCCGTCACTGCCACGCGGTATAAAGAGACCCAGGTGCTCAACGTGTACCCCTATCGGTTGATTGACTTCGACAAAACCTATGTCTGATGCGCCCGACCTGAACCTGCGGACACAGGCCGATTTTACGGCGGCCCGCCTCAAGGCGCTCTTCCGTGAGCTGTTGGCCTTCCTCACCGGCCGGCCCAACCGGTTGCTCGCCTACAGCGCGGTGCGTGAGAAGCTGCGCCTCGGCGGCCCCATCTATCGCGGCGTGCAGACCGTGCCCATCGCCCAAATCATCGGCAGCGTGGATCGCTACCGGGATTTTGACCGTGCCTTTCTACCCAAGCAGGACTTCATGTCCGAACGCTGGCAAAAAGTGAGCCGCGCCTGGTACCAGGATCTCAGCCTGCCGCCCATCCTGCTCTACAAGGTAGGCGAAGTCTACTTTGTGGTGGATGGCCATCACCGGGTCTCCGTCGCCCGCGAGAAGGGTCAGGAGGCCATCGAGGCCGAAGTGCGCGAGTGCGCGGTGCGCGTGCCCTTCACCGTTGATCTGGACCCGGACGACCTGGAGATTCTGGGCGCCAAGGTGGAATTCCTCGAGCGCACCGCGCTGGACCGGGTGCGCCCCGAGGCCGCCGTGGACGTGACCATCCTGGGCGGCTACGACCGTATGCTGGAACACATCGCCGTGCACCGTTACTTCATGGGTCTGGAGTTTCAGCGCGACATCCCCGAAGACGAAGCCGTCGCGCACTGGTACGATACCGTTTATCTGCCCATCGTCAACGTCATCCGCGCCTCGGGCATCCTGCAGGCTTTCCCCGGCCGCACCGAGGCCGATTTATACCTATGGGTGCTCGACCATCGCCACTATCTGGTGGAGCAGGGCAAGGCCGATCTCGTCGAACCGGGCCAGGCCGCCGAGGATTTTCTGCGCGCCTACGCCGGCGCAGGCCTGGCGGACGATCAGGAGAAACCCCAGGTCATTAAAGCGGATTAGGCCGGCGCGCCCCGTATCGTTTACGCTATGTGGCCTTTCACCAATGCTCAACTCACTGCCGGGCTGCGGCGCTACTTCGCGGACTCGTCATTACAAGTGATGTCTGTCAGCGAATTGCCCCTGCCGCGCCCCGCCAATTCCCTTACCCCCTCCGAAGTACGTGGCGCGCGCATCGAGTACGTGGCCGGCAGCATGTTGGGCGGCGCGTACCGGGGACGGCACATGAGCGTGGATTGCGTGGTGAAGGAGCCGGGCAGCAAACTGCGCGTTGGCCTGGCCGGCAACGGCCTGCGCGAAATGGGCGTCTACCGCTCTCTGGCTCCGCAGCTCCCTGTGCAGACGCCGGCCCTGATTGCAGCCGATAACGCCGGCAGCTGGCTGGTGCTGGAAGCCGTGTTGCCGGAGCTGGAGCCGTCCGCCTGGAAGGCCTCGGACTATGAGCGCGCCATCCGCACGCTGGCCGCCATCCACGAGCGTTTCTGGGGCCTGAGCGATGACCTGGCCGTCTACCCCTGGCTGGCTCGGCCCCTCGTCACCGATTTTGAAGTCTACGTCTTGTCCGCCGTCAGCGCGATGGAGAAGATGGTGGTGGACAATCGTCCGGCCCTGATCACCAGTTCGCTGGAAGTACTCACCGGGCTCGGCCAGATGCTGACGCAGGTGGAGGTGCTGGCAGAGCGCCTGCGCGCCGCGCCCGCCACGCTGTTGCACGGCAATTTCCATCCGGGCAACATCTACCTTCAGGAGGAGGGTGAAGCTGTGGTTTTCGACTGGCAACTGGCCGGCGTCGGGCCGGGCGTGCTCGACCTAGTGACATTCGTCAACGCTTGCCGCTGGGAGCGGGCTGAGCTGCCCATCACGACGGAGGCGCTGGTGGAGCTATATCGCGCCGAGCTGCACGCGCGCGTCGGCGCGGCGTGGCCCGACAACGAGTGGGCCGAGCTGCTCGATCATGCCCTGATGTGGTGCTTTGCGCAGGACATGCTCAGTTGGGTCGCCAACCTGCCGCCGGAGGAGTTCCTCGGCTATGAGGCCCGCTTCCGCAACATCTGGCTGCGCCCGGTGCTGGAGGCGGCCGACCGGCGGTTGCGCCCCGTGTTGCATTTGTGATTTTTTGGAACCCATCTCGAAACCCGGGTCTGGCGAAGGCATTGCCTTCGCCAGACCCGGATCAAACCGCCCAGGACGAGGTTTAGAGATGGGCTCTTAATGGCCGATTTCTGATTGTGGAGGAATGACTTCTCAGCCTGGCCCACAATCAGCAATCCGAAATCCGAAATCAAAAACCCGGAGTCTCAATGTCTGTCGAGAAACTGCCCTCCCGCGCCGAAGATTTTAGCGAGTGGTACAACCAGCTCGTGCTGCGCGCCGACCTGGCCGATTATGCCCCGGTGCGTGGCTGTATGATCGTCAAACCCTACGGCTGGACGTTGTGGGAGAACATCCAGCAGGCCCTCGACCGGCGCTTCAAATCCACCGGCCACCTCAACGCCGGCTTCCCGATGTTCATTCCCAAATCATTCCTGGATCGCGAGAAGGAGCACGTCGAAGGCTTCTCACCTGAGCTGGCCGTGGTCACCATCGGCGGCGGGGAAGCATTGGAAGAACCGCTCGTCGTCCGGCCCACCTCGGAAACGATCATCGGCCATGCGTACGCCAAGTGGATCAAGAGCTATCGCGATCTGCCGCTGCTCATCAACCTGTGGAACAGTGTGGTGCGCTGGGAGTTGCGAACCAAGCTCTTCCTGCGCACGACGGAGTTCTGGTGGCAGGAGGGCCACACGGCCCATGCGACCTACGAGGAAGCCGAGGCGGAGACGCTGCAAATGCTCGACGTGTACGAGGACTTCGCCATGAACGAAGCGGCCCTGCCGGTGATCAAGGGCCTGAAGACCGAAAGCGAGAAGTTCGCCGGCGCGTTGAAGTCGTACACCATCGAGGCGATGATGGGCGACACCAAAGCCCTGCAATCCGGCACATCGCACAACCTGGGCCAGAACTTCGCCAAGGCGTTCAATATTCAATATCTCGACCGCAACAACGAGCTGCAATATTGCTGGACGACATCGTGGGGCCTCTCGACGCGCCTCATCGGCGCCATCATCATGACGCACGGCGATGACCAGGGCCTGATCCTCCCGCCTCGCCTGGCCCCCTGGCAGGTGATCATCGTGCCGATCTATCGCAACGACGCCGAGCGCGGGCCGGTGCTGGAGGCGGTGGAGCGCATCAAGGCCGAGCTGCTCGGCGCGGGCCTGCGCGTCAACGTGGACGACCGCGACACGGTCAGCCCGGGCTTCAAATTCAACGACTGGGAGATGCGCGGCGTGCCGCTGCGAATCGAGATCGGGCCGAAGGATGTGGCGCAGGGCCACGTGGCCCTGGCGCGCCGCGACCAGCCGGGCCGAGCGGGCAAGAGCTTCGTGCCGCAATCCGGCCTGGCGTCACACGTCGCTGAAGCATTGATGGACATCCAGGCGGCGCTGTTCGAGCGCGCCCTGACGTTCCGCCGCGCCAACACCCATGAGCCAAGAGATTACGCCGAATTCCGGCAAGTGGTGGAGAGCGGCTGGGCGCATGTCTGGTGGGCGGGCAGCCGCGAAGATGAGGCCAAAATCAAGGATGAGACCAAAGCCACGGTGCGTTGCATCCCGCTGGAACAGCCGGGCAGTGGGGGGACCTGCTTCTACACGGGCCGGCCCGCTTCACAGCAGGTCATCTTTGCCCGGGCCTATTAGGCGGCGCTTATCGGGCTGCCTCGAGTTGTTGCTCCTGGGCTTCGCGAACCGAGGCGGCTGCCGCAGGTCTCGCTGGTTTTCGGTGGGGCGCTCAGCCGAGTCTATATGCCCAGCAGGCGGCTCAGCGTCGGCGCCAGTTCGGCGCGCAGCTTCTGTTCCGGCACAAAGGCATCCAGCGGCCCGAGCTGGCTCCAATCGTCCGCCAGCGGCGGGCCTGCGCCGAACATCACCAGCGCCATGTGCGGCAGGAGTTGTTTGAGGGCATAGGCGGCCGTCACGCCGCCCTGCAGGCTGAAGTCCGCGTCCAGCACGGCGGCCTGCGGCCGTTGCTCCAGACACAGCCGCAGAGCCTCATCCCGGTCGCATGCACCGACGAGCGTGCAGCCCGGCAGGGCGTGCTTCAGCGAGTCCAACAACGCCTCCCGCAAGGCGGCGCGGCTCTCAAAGACCACAATGTTCATGGCCGGCCTCCAGGCTGAGATGCTCCAGCACGCCGTAGTTCTCGGCTTCGATTTCATAGACGATGGCGCGCGCTTCTGCCCAGTCCGGTGTGCTGAGGCTGTAATCCAGGCGCTGACAGAGCGTGATCAACCGCTGCGCTTCGAGCGTGGTCGCCGATTCGCGCAGCAAGCTCAGCGCCCGGAATGACCGCGTTTGGTCTTTTTGGTTGGCGGCCTGGTGCAGGTCGGCCAGGCACTGGAGCGAGAGGCTTGGGTGAAGCCGGGCCATTAGCCGGACGTAAGTTGCCTGCGCTTCGTCGGCCGGCAGGGCTTCCAGGGCTGCCTGGAAGAGACTTAAGTTGTAAGTGGTGAGGGTGGGCGGAGCAGTCATCATAGCCTCCGTTCTTGCTAGAGTGATGAGTGACGGATCGTCGCCCATTGATCATTTTACTGCAATTTCGCCCTGTGGGAGGCGCCCAAAACCGCGAATTTTTGGGAACGCTACACCTACCCGCAGTGTCTGCATGTAATCATCCTATGGGAGGCGCCCAAAACCGCGAATTTTTGGGAAGGCTAAGGGCTGAGCCGGCTGGTCGCGCCGGCGCCGATCAGGTCGGCCCTCGCTCATTACAAGTTTCCCAATCCCCCCTCACTTAACTTAATCTATGAGTGAGCTATACTTTGAGCTGGATTTGCGCCTCGCCGTTATGCCTCTCGCTCCAGTCACCCTTACCGGCCGCGTTGTCCGGCTTGAGCCGCTCGCCCAACACCACACGCCCGACCTGGCCATCGCTGGCGCGGACGAGAGCATCTGGCGCTACATGCCTTATGGCCCCGTGACGACGTTCGAGCGAATGCGCGCCTGGGTGGCGGACATGCTCGAGCGCCAGCAGCGCGGTCGGGACTTGCCCTTTGCCGTCATCCACCTCGAGTCCGGCAGAGCCGTGGGCGCGACGCGCTACATGGACATCCAGCTCGAACATCGCGGCCTGGAGATCGGCGGCACCTGGTACGGCGTCGCCTACCAGCGCACGGCCGTCAACACCGAAAGCAAATACCTGCTCCTGACTTACGCCTTCGAGATGCTCGGCTGCGTCCGGGTGCAGCTCAAAACCGATCTGCGCAACGAGCGGTCGCAGCGCGCCATCGAGCGCCTGGGCGCCGTGCGCGAGGGCGTGCTGCGCAACCACATGATCCTGCCCGACGGCTACATTCGCTCGTCGGTGATGTACAGCGTGATCGCCGAGGAGTGGCCACGGGTGAAGCGGCGCCTGGAAGAGAAGCTCGCCCCGCCTTGATTTCTGATTGCTGATCGAACAGTAGGTTTTGGCGGCGATCCGCAATCCGAAATCTGCAATCTGAAATCCCAAATTCAAAATGCTCATTGATCCGGCGGTTTTGCGCTCACGTGTGACTGAAGTCGCGGCTAAGCTGGTGAACCCTGCCGCTTGCGCCGCCGCGGTGCGCCGTCTGTTGCAGGATTACACCGACCGCACACACCGGCTCAGCCCGCGCCTGGCCGAAAGCCGGCCCGCGACAGAGCTGCGGATCCCGGTCCCGGTGACGCGCGCCCTCTTGAAAGCCCTGCGCGGTCCGGCGCTGGCCTCGCCCGATGATGCGCTCGCGCTGGCGAAAGTGTTGTGGGCTGGCGGCACGCGCCGGGAGCGCCTGGTGGCCACCGAGGTGCTGGGCCTGGTGGCGCCCCGGCTGCCGGACGAGGCGCTGGCGGTGGTGGAAGCGTGGGCGCCAGAACTGGATAGCGCCGAAACCGTAGATGCCGTAGTCGCGCATGCCCTCAGCCCACTCCTGCCCGGCCAGCAGACACAATTCCTGCAACGCGCGCGCAGCTGGTCGCGGCAGCCGCAGAAGTGGATGCGCCGGCTGGGCGTCGCCGTCCTGAGCGCCCTGGCACGTGACCGCAAGTGGGACGATGTGCTGGCCGCTCTCGACCTGTTACGCCCGCTCATGGGCGAGTCCGATCCGAGCGTACGGGCCGCGATGATTACCGCGCTCAACGAATTGGCGCGGCGCAACACCCTGGAGGTTGTCCGCTTCCTGTACGAACACGCCCACCGTTCCGACCACAACACCCACATGATTCTGCGCGGCGTCTTACGCGCTTTACCCGAGGCCGACCAGGCCAGGCTGGTGCAAGCCATGCGCGCCTAGACGACTCCTCGCGCCCTTGCTATAATG